>DATIGQ010000199.1 GCA_035454605.1 Terriglobales bacterium | reverse complement strand
TGATCAGGTGCGCGAGACACTGCTCGCGGTGGCGCGGCAGAATCCCGACGTTCTGCAAGATCCTGAGCCCGACGTGATTTTCACCGAATTCGGCGACAGCGCCCTGCATTTCCATCTGCGTGTATTCACTACCAGCAAGGTGCCCTCGCCGCCCTCACTCAAGAGTGACCTGTACTTCGCTATCTTCCAGGCCTTCGCCGAGAAGGGCATTCACATCCCCTTCCCGCAGCGCGACCTGCATCTCCGGTCGGCGGTGCCGGTGGTCGTAACGGGCCACTCGGCCATTCAGGCCTAGGCAGTCTTGGGAAGGGAAACCATCGCGTGTAAGATGAATTCCTCGAGCAGGAAAAGCCATGGCTCCTCGCAGCAGTGAAGAATGGGTAGCGCAATACGCCACCAGCCATACCCATCCCGTGAACCGGTTCTGCCACACCATCGGGATTCCTATGATTGTTCTTTCGTTGCTCGTGCTGATCGGGGAGTGGTTCATTGCCGGACTTTGGAAGATCGCGCTCGCCATGTTCGTGGTGGGCTGGATCTTCCAGTTCGTTGGCCATGCCTTTGAGGGCAAGCCGCCGGAATTCTTCAAGGACCCACGTTTTTTGTTCGTAGGGGTTCGCTGGTGGTTAGCGAAGATGCGCGGCAAGGCGTGAGGGCCAGAGGGCATGGGTTCCGCCATGCAGTCATGGGTCGAGACTGGGAGGGCACTGCTTTAGCCGTGCCGAGAGGTTCCTTCTAAGAGGGCTTTTGCCCCTGAGGTACGAATGGCAAAGCCACCCCGTGACCGTTTGAGGGCCGAGAGGAAAGAGCAGTAGGTAGAACCCGTTGAAAGTACAGGCATGACATTCTCCGCCCTACTTTATCCCGACGTTCTCGCGGCCAGTTCGCCGCTGGAATCACGAGCCTGGGGAATCATGTTTCTTCTCTTCGGCCTATACTGTCTGATCTTTCGGAAGGACGCTGTGGGAAGGTATGAACGATTCCAGCGAACGATCCCTGGCCCGAAATTCGATTCCTCCGCCCTTGAAATTTGGGCGTCGATCACTGGCCTAGCTTTCTCGGTCATCGGATCGCTATTGTTGCTGCAGGTTATAAGCCTTGGCTGAAAAGCTTTCAACTCACCGTTTCTCGCGACGAGACTATGGATGTCCTCGAGCTGTGGGCACTTGGATCAGCACTCCTGGCCGCTGGTTTTGCGTTGGCATACTTTGCCAAGCGACTTGCCAAGAGGTTGGCGGGTCACGGATTAGCCCCTGGTAGTAGCGGCCTTGACGCGAAGCTTTGGGAGAGGATTCTCGGCGTGCTGGGTGTCCTAATCGCCGTGGTGGGCGTGCTCGTAGGCCTGCGGATAATCGCATTGTAGGCCAGCCTTTCATCGAACTGTCCCAATCCCATTCTGTTATTCACCCGACATCCAGCAACTCCGGCAATACCTCGCCTGATTTTCCCAGAAAGCACTCATCGAACGCATAGCGGTTGAGCGGTTCTTCAGGGCCGATGTAGAAAGTGTGCGCGCCGGCCTGCCGCGCCGCCTGTGCGAGGCTCGCCGCCGGATAGACCGCTCCCGAGGTGCCCACGGCGAGAAACAGGGTTGTGCGCCCGATCGCAGCCAGAATCTCATCCAGGTGCATCGGCACTTCTCCGAACCAGACAATGTTCGGCCGCCACCGGCCTCCGCACGGGCAGCGGGGCACGTCGTCCAACGACGTATAGCTGCGCGTATCCTCCAAGGGCGGCCGCGTGCAACAGTCGCAGCGGCTCTCAAGCAGACGTCCATGCATGTGGACGACCCTTTTCGAACCTGCCCGCTCATGCAAGCTGTCCACGTTCTGCGTGCACAGGAACATGCGCTCACCCAGCCGTTCCTCAAGCCGGGCCAGCGCCAGGTGACCGGGATTGGGACGCACCGTGCGGTGCACGTCGCGTCGCCACGAATAGAATTCCCAAACCATCTGTGGGTTGCGCTGCCAGGCGGCGGGTGACGCTACTTCTTCCACGCGGTGGCCGCGCCACAACCCGTCGGCGCCGCGGAACGTCGGCAGGCCGCTCTCGGCGCTCACACCCGCGCCCGTCAGCACGAACACCCGGTCGCGGTCTCGGATGGGGAGCGTCATCACGGTTTGGGAAGGAAGAGGATACCGCAGGCCCAGCCGTGGCTAGGTGCGCGTCCTTGCCGAGCACGCGTAGCGCGAAGGAGAAGTCCCAAAGCGCCGCCGGAAGAGTCGGATGAAGTGGCTCAGGTTGGAAAAGCCCACGGCAAAGCAGGTGTCGGTCACGGAGCAGCCGTCGCGCAGTCGCTCGGCGGCGCGCTGCAACCGGATCTCCAGCAGGCGGCGGTGGGGCGGCGTCCCCGTCAGGTCCCGGAACACGCGCGCAAAATGGTACGGACTCATTCCCACCCTACGTCCCAGCGAGGCCAGGGAGTGGTCCTGCGCATGGTCTTTCTCGAAGATGTCGCAGACCGCGCGCACACGCTCGGCGTACCAGGCAAGCTGGCGGGTCGAAACCGCGCGCGTCGACGTCGCTGCGTTCGTGAGTGTTGCCCGCAAGATGTCGCCGGCGGTTGTCTCGAGCGCCATGCCGTCGTCGGCCGGAGTCCGCTCCAACAGCCACTTCAGATAACCCAGCCGGTTGCTACTCCTCCGGACCAACAGGCTCGGCCACCTCGGGACTCCCGCCGCTCTGCGGACGTCCTCGGCCAAACCATCGTGGAAGACAAGCGAAAGGCAAACGTCGCTGGGGAACTGTTCTTCGTGCCGACAACGGTAGACCAGGCCGGGCGAAACCACGAACGCCGTACCGGCTTCCAAACGCCAGTGGGCGTGTCCAGCCGTGTAACGGAAAGCGCCCTGCTCGACGAAGTTCACCGTGAAGTCCGGGGCTACTTCTTCGTGCGGGTCGTGATGCGGGACCGTGTGGGGATGGTCAAAGCGGGCCAGCGCAACCTGCCCGGTACCGGCCAATGGAACCTGGCGAATCACGACAGCTAGTCTACCTCCTCTGGCAGCTGCAGTCATAGATGCGGCGCGGCACCCAAGGAATCGCAAGAAAGTGCAAGTCGGCCCGGCGGATTCAGCAAGAAAACGCAAGCTGGGACAGCCCTGCCCCCGGCAGATTGGTGCCCGAAGGAGGAGGAATCTGATGATTGCAACCGGATTTCTACTGGCGTCGCTGATGGCGGCAGGAGCGGCCGCGAGCGACGCTGCCGCCGCTCCCGCGGAAATGCGCCCGGCCGACCGGGAGGCCATTCGCGCCCATATCGATCGTGTCTTTCACGCCTACATGGCTCGCGATCGCGCCACCGTCGAAGCCACCCACGCCAGGGAGTGGCGGGGCTTCCTTACGCGGTCCCGCGGCATCATCCGCGGTATCGGTGAATACATGCGCGAAGCCGATGCCATCCTGGCCAGTCCGGTTCGCATCACCGCCTACCGCATGCGCGACTTCGATGTCCGCTTTCGTGGCGATCTCGCCATCGTTCCCTACATCGCCGATATCACGCTCGATGTGAATGGCTCGCCCCAACAAACCACCCTTCGCGTGCTCGATCTGTATGCCAAGGAAAATGGCGAGTGGGACCAGGTAGCGTCGCAGGTGGCCGCTCATCCGGATGTGGTGACTTTTGCCGGCGCCGCGCCACCACTGCGTGAGCTTGCCGAGGAGGAGCGGCGCCAACTGCTGGCGGAGCGCGAAGCTGTGTGGCGCGCCTACTTCGTCGCCGATGAAGTCGCCCTACAAAAAGTGTTGCCGCCCGAACTCATCGGTATCAACGCCGGAGAGGAGGCCTGGGTGGATACACAGTCCACCATCACCGCGGCGAAAGACTTTGTGACCTCGGGCGGGAAGCTGGTCGCGCTCGAGTTCCCTGAAACCCGCATCCAGGTCTACGGAGACGTCGCCATCCTGTATACCAAGTGGGCCTTCGAACTGGAAAACGGCGGCAAGCGAGAACGCTACTCGGGCCGTGGCACGGAGATTTTCATCCGCCGCGACGGCCACTGGGTGAACTCCGGCTGGCACCTGGATTCGGGGCGATAAATCTTCTGAAAAAAGCGGCTGACGCCCCCACGACGTCAGCCGCGTCTCCCCTGGTCACGCTAGTTACCGCTCTTGCCGCTCGTGTTGGTTGCCGCTTTCTTCTCTTCTTCCGGCGGGCCGACGTCGGGCGGCATGGTTCCCGTCAGCGATTCCAGGAACGCCAGCAGATCCGCGCGTTCCTGGCCGCTGAGGAAGTCGAGCACCTTTACTTCCTTGTCGAGGTGCGGGTTGGAGTTGCCGCCGCCGATGTAGAAGTCGATGACTTCCTTGAGTGTTTTGCGGCTGCCGTCGTGGAAGTAGGGCGCGGTCAGGGCCACGTTGCGCAGGGATGGCGTCTTGAAGGCGCCCCGGTCGGCGTCTTTCTTGGTCACCCCGTAGCGTCCCAGGTCGGTGAGTTGGCCGTTTTTCACCCCCACGCCGATGTTGTGGAACTTGTCGTCGCTGAACAGCGCGTTTTTCTCGCCGATGGTGTGGCACACCGCGCAGTTGCCCTTCGCGGGATCACGGAAGACTTCCAGGCCTCGACGCGCCGAAGCGCTGAGTGCGTTCTTCTGCCCGCCGTAGAAGTAGCGGTCGAAGGGCGAGTCGCCACTGACCACGGTGCGCTCAAAGCTGGCGATGGCCTTGCCCACCATGTCGAACGTGATGGGTCCGGGCCCGAACGCCTCCTCGAACGCCTGCTTGTATGACGGGTCGGCTTCCAGCCGCTTTAGACAGCCTTCGAGCGTATGCACCATCTCCACCGGATTCTGCACCGGCCCCTCGGCCTGTCTTTCCAGGCTGGGCGCGCGCCCATCCCAGAACTGCACGCTGTAATAGGCGGCATTGAACACCGTCGGCGAGTTGCGCGTGCCCGTCTTCTTGCCTACGCCCTCGGAGAACGACTTGCCGTCTGAGAATCCGAACTTCGGGTCGTGGCACGTCGCGCAGGAAACGGTGTTGTCCACGGAGAGCATGGGGTCGTAGTACAGCCGGCGGCCCAGCGCGATGGTGGCCGCGGTCGGCGGGTTGTCCGCGGGAATGGGGACTGGAGCCAGTCCGAGCGGTGCCTTGATCTCGACCGTAGTGCCAGTCGGGCGGGCCGCAGGTTGCATCGCGGCCTGCTGCGGTCGCGGAGCCGGCGCGGGAGCCTGTGGTTTGCGCGGCCAGAACACCACGACCAGCGCGACGACTAACAGGAGAAACCAAATGAGTTTACGGTTCTTCATGATGTGTTCCAGTGCCTCCGAAGATGCAATCCATGCTGCGACCACGTGAGCCGCGCGACGAGCGGCTCATCCTGCGGAGTTCATTCCCATGCTAGCGGTGCCTCCTTTCGACCGACAATCTTGCTCACCATGATGTGTGACGCCGCATTGCCGAAATGCAAAAGATGCACCTTGCGGCTATGAAGATGCGAAATGTTGCAGGATCGGGGCGCCGGAGTTCGCGCCGGGGTCAGCCAAGGAACGCGAGGAATTCCCGAACCATCGCCGCCACGTCGATGCCCCGCGTGCGGCGGAAGCCCAGGTCGTGTCCCGATCCTTCGACCGGATACAGCCGTGTCGCTGTGGGGATGAGCTTGAGGGCAGCCTTCATCTCTTCCAGGGAGCCGAAAGCGTCGCGCGAGCCGTGCACAAAGAAGGCCCGCATTCCAAGTTGTGAAAGGTGAGCGGTCCGGAGCTGTTCCGGCCGCCCGGGTGGATGCAACGGATAGGACTGCAACAGCAAGGCATTCGCCAGGCCGGCATCTTCGGCGGCAACCATGCTCGACTGCCGTCCGCCGTAGGAATGTCCGCCCAGGAAAACGCGTCCTGCCGCCATGCTGCGCAGCAGGCCGGCGGCGCGTCGAATGCCCTCGCGGTCACGCGCCGCATCGCCAGGGCGCGGTGGTCCCTTGGGTCGCGCTTGCCGGTAAGGCAGGTCGTACCGCAGTACGATCATGCCCGCTGCGGCGCAGGCCTCGGCCACGGCAACCAGCAGCGGCGCGCGACAGTCCGATCCCGCCCCGTGCGTCAACGCAAGACCATCACCGGAAGGGTGCGCCGGGTGGTGAACATGTCCGCGCACCGGCGGATCGCTGGAGTCATCGAAGAACGGTTCGGCTTCCGCCATGACGTGTTTCGCCCGGTTCTCAGGTCACTTCCCGATGCAGTCGTTTCTTCATCTCATAGAGGACGCGGTCGGCGGCGCGCAGCAAAGCCTCCACGGTCTCCCCGTCCTGCGGATACTCGGCCACGCCGATGCTTACGGAGAGGGTTGGTTGCTCACCGTCGCGTGCCAGGCGTTCGTAGATGCGGCTGGCCACCTGGCTGGCCGCAGTGGAGCCTGACTCGGGAAGAATGACGGCGAACTCATCCCCGCCATAGCGCCCGGGCGTGTCGATATCGCGACATTGGGCGCGCAGCACGTCCGCCACCCGGCACAGCGCGCGGCTGCCTACCAGGTGGCCCTGTGCGTCGTTGATTTTCTTCAGTTCGTCCAGGTCCAGTAGCAGCAGCGCGAACGGCTTGCCGCTGCGCGCCGAGCGCCGTATCTCCGCTTCCATTTCCTCGATCAGCCGCCGGTAGTTGGCCAGCCCGGTCAACGAATCGGTGATGGCCAGGTAGTAGGCGCGCTCCTCGGCGCGCCTTCGTTCGGCCAGTGCGGCCGCAAACGCCAGCGTCATCACCGTCACGATCCCCAGGAAAGACTGCAGAAGCAGTAGAGACTCATTCGGCGTCGCCCGCGCGAAGGGTCCGGAGCCGCGCAAAGTGCCCACCGACGCCACTGTGGCCAGCAGCAGGATGGCCGTGGCCGCTTCCCGCGGGCTGAAGCGGTAGGCCGCCCACACCAGGAACGGCAGACACAGGTACTCCAGCGGGTAGCGCTTGGGGGCCAGGATATTCCCGGCAAACACCAGATGGCTCACCAGCAGCAGGCAGACCGCCAGGGCCGCGGCTTCCACACCCCGCATCACCGTCCAGCGCTCATGGTTGCGAGTAGCCCACAGAATCACCAGCGGAGTCACCACTACGATCCCCACTGCGTCGCCCAGCCACCACGTCAGCCAGATGGAACCGTAGTGGTTCCAGGGCGCAAAGCCCCCCAGAGCAAGACTGGTAACGCCGAAGGTGGCAGCTACGGTGGTACTGACCATGCCGGCCAGGATGGCGAACTTGAACTTGTCCTGGGCGCGCTGGAAAGCCTGCCGGCCGCCCGCGAACTCGTTCACCAGGTGCGCGCCCACCACCGCTTCCAGGGTGTTTCCTACGGCTATGCCCAGGGAGGTCGCCAACGAGCCCGCGGTCGTCAGATTCACCAGGAGCGCGCCCAGCATGATGCCGGGCCACACCCGCGAACCGAACATCAACACCGCCGCCAGCGCAATCCCCGAAGGCGGCCAAACCGCCGACGCGCTGGGATGCACGAATGCCAGGCGCAACCCCAGCTTGCCGACCACGAAATACACCACGGCCAGGATCCCGATGGCCAGCAGGTTCTTTCGGGTCAGCAAGCACCTTCCTCCGTGGACGCAGTCGCCGCTGGACGAAGGATGCTATCACCGGAACGCGAACCGGCGAAACAAGCGAGGAGCTCTGGCGGAGGGACTGGGATTCGAACCCAGGAGAGCCTTTCGACTCTAGCGGTTTTCAAGACCGCCCGTTTCAACCGCTCACGCATCCCTCCGCGGCGGCTTTGCACAGTCTAGCAGTACCGTGTCGGACGAAGGGAATGCCTGCGCCTAATGTGAAGGCGAATGGGCGGAGCGGATGCAGCAGGGTCTGCGTTCCGTTCGATCCCTGCCGCCCAAGAGCAGGAGACGACGGGGACCGTGAGACTCGCTGCGCTGAGGATTCCGCCGAGCCAAGTGATTGATTTTCTTTGCTGTCAGTGGGCGGAAACGGAATCACGTTGCCAGGTCGCTGGTTCAGGCCGACCCACCAGCACTGCCATCCCGACTCCACGCCACGCCGTATACTCATTGCCTCTACGGGGAGGGTCCATGAGGACGCTACTACTGCGCAAGATTGCCGGCCTGATCCTGATCACCTGTTGCTCCCTCGCCGCACCGGGGCAACCGGCCGCAAGAGAGGTCGGTGGAGCGCCCGCCGTCCGAGCGGCCGCTCGCTCCACCGCAATCGCTCAGAAGCCCGCGATCACTGTTCCCCCGAACCGATTCGCCAAGGATGCCGAGTGGTGGAAGCGCGCCGTGTTCTACGAAATCTATCCGCGCAGCTACGCGGACACCGACAATGACGGTGTTGGCGATCTGAAGGGAATCACCCAGCACCTCGACCACCTGCAGGCGCTCGGAGTAGACGCGATCTGGATCACCCCCTGTTTTCCCTCCCCGCAGGTCGATTTCGGCTACGACGTTTCCGACTATCGCGACATCGATCCCCAATACGGCACGCTGGCGGACATGGACCGCCTGATCGCGGAGGCAGAAAAGCGCAACATCAAAATCATCCTCGACTTCGTGATGAACCACAGCTCCGACCAGCACAAATGGTTTCAGGAGTCGAAGAAATCGCGGGACAATCCCTATCGGGACTACTATGTGTGGCGCGACGGCCAGGGTCCCGGCCAGCCGCCCACAAACTGGATCTCCCTGTTCGGGGGCTCGGGCTGGACCTACGAAGCGCGGACGGACCAGTGGTATCACCACTTCTTTTATCCGCAGCAGCCGGACCTGAACTGGCGCAATCCGAAAGTCGAACAGGAAATGTTCGACGTCGTGCGCTACTGGTTCAAGAAAGGCGTTTACGGCTTTCGCCTTGACGCCGTAGACACGCTCTTCGAGGACCCGGCTTTTCGCGACAACCCGAACGATCCCGGCAAGAACGCCTACGGCGATCCGAACCAACGACACGTCATGGACAGCAAGCTGCCCGAGGTTCACACCCAATTGCAGGGGCTGCGCCGCGTGGTGGATGAGTTTCACGGGCGGGTGCTGGTGGGCGAAACCTGGACCAACAAGGCCGAAGAACTGGCCGACTACTATGGGCCGAAGAACAATGAAGTGCATATGCCCATGTACTTCAACCTGACCGTGATCAACCGGCTCTCGCCCGCGGCCTTCCGCGAGAAGATCAGGGTGATCGAGAGCAACCCGGTAGGCGGCTGGCCGGTCTACGTGCTGAGCAATCACGACATCCGGCGGCATATCGATCGTTATGGCGACGGGCAAAACAACGACAAGATCGCCAGGGTGATGGCCGCGCTGTACCTGACCCTCCGTGGTACCGCCGTCCTGTACTACGGGGAGGAGATTGCGATGGAAAACAACGATCCCAAGCGCAAGGAAGACGTTAAGGACGTGATCGGCCAGCGCGGTTGGCCCCAGGAAAAGGGGCGCGACGGCGAACGCACCCCTATGCAATGGAACGCGAGCGCGAATGCCGGCTTCAACGACGGCGCCACGCCCTGGCTCCCGGTGCACGAGAATTACAAGACGAAGAACGTCGAGACGCAGACCTCGGATCCGAAGTCGATGTTGAACTGGTATCGACAGCTCATCACTCTGCGCCGCAGCCATCCCGCATTCTACGAGGGAGCGTACGTGCCGCTGCTCGAAGACAGCGACAGCGTGTTGGCATACGCGCGCAAGTCGAAGGACAAGACGGGGGTCGTGCTGCTGAACATGACAGCTTCGCCGCAGAAGGTCTCGTTCAGTCCTACTCAGCTTGGCGGGAGTTCGGCGAAGCCGCTGCTGCGCACCTCAGACGCCAAGGATATCGATCTTCGGAACGTGACTTTAGAGCCGTTCGGGGTGGTGATTGCGGAGGCCGGGAGCGCTCGCTAAGGACGCGCCTCCGTCCTGCAGCGGTTCTAATGGGCCAGCCAGTCGTGGAGCAGTGCCCGCATCTTGGCGCCTTCGGGACTGCCGCGGACGGCATCCAGCACGGCCAGGCGGGGACTCTGTCCACGGCCGAAGAATCCCACCCAGTACGGGACATAAAACTCGAAGTCCAGCGGTTCCACGCGCACGGTCAAGTCTCGAATCCGGAAGAATCCGGTGAGAAACAACAGCCGGCGCACTTTTTCCACCACCAAATCCCGCGCCCGATCCGCATCGATGGCGGGCCGCGGATGGTTACGCGTCTCTACGGCGATGGTTTCCTCGGCCTCGGGAACATGGTCGAAGCCGTAGAGGTCGAGCGTCCCGGTGACCGAGTCCAGAGCCAGCAGGCGACGGTCGCATTTGCCTGCGTTCCGTATCTCCACGTGGTAGAGCCGAAACGGAACGTACACCTCGGCGAGCGAGCGCAAGGGGCCGCGACCCAGCCATCGCCCCAGGAAGCCTGGGCGCCGCCAGCGCGCGAGGGCCTGCTCACGGCTCAGGTTCGGACGCAAGGAACGGATCACATCCAAGCGCTTTCTTCTCCTACGCAAAATAGATCCACAGCGCTACGACCGTGATCACCAGCAAGGCGCTCATGGCCAGGTTGATGCGGTGTTCGAGAGTGGTTTCGGGCGCCGGCCTGTAATCCAGCACCGAGGGGTCGCGCAGAGTGCTGACGTCGATCTTCGCACCCAGGGTGGCGAACGTCAGCCCGGCGAGCTTGGCGCGGTCGGGGACGGCCGTCATGAGGCTGACCACAATCAGGACCGCGGCGCACACCGCGAACATGAGAATGGCGTAATGGAGAAAATTCATATCCACCAGCCAGCGGACGGCAGAGGACTCGTAGTGACGGGTCTTGTCCAGCACCTCCAGCACGAAGCGCACGCTACCCAGCACGAATCCGGTCAACAGGGAACTGATGGCGCCGCTGCCGTTTAAGCGCGGCCAGAGGATCCCCAGGAGAAAGCAGACCGCGATAGGGGGGCTCACGTAGGCCTGCACGCTCTGCAGGTAGATGAACAACTGCGCGCTCAGCAGGTTGATGAACGGCACCCACAGGATTCCGAGAAACACCATCACGGCGGTGGCGATGCGCCCGATAAACACCAGTTGGTGTTCGCTGGCCTGTGGCCGCACCTTCTTGTAGAAGTCGAGCGTCACCAGCGTCGAAGCCGAATTGAAAACCGAAGCCATCGAGCCCATCAGCGCCGCCAGCAGGGCCGCGATCATGACTCCAACCAGCCCGGTAGGGAGCAGGCTGATCACCAGCGTGGGATAGGCGACATCGCCGTTGGTCACCCGCCCATCCACGACGTGAAAAGCGCCCGGGTAGAGGGCCAGCGCAATGAGTCCGGGAAGCACCAGCATGAACACGGGCAGAATCTTGAGGTAGCCGGCCATGATGCACCCGCCGCGGGCATGGCCTTCATCCTTGGCCGACAGTACGCGCTGCACGATGACCTGGTCGGTGCACCAATACCAGATGCCAAGGATGGGAGCACCGATGAAGATCCCGGTCCACGGGAACTCCGGATCACTCATCGGCTTCATCATGTGGAAGTAGTCAGGCGGGACCGCTGCCCGCAAGCCTTCGAATCCTCCGACGCGCTCAAGCCCGATCACCGTCAAGGCCACGGCACCCGCAATCAGGATCAGCGTCTGCAGGACCTCGGTATAGATCACCGCGGAAAGGCCGCCGGCAATGGTGTAAATCCCGGTCAGCACAACCAAAATGATGGAGGCGGTCAGCGGACTCCAGCCCACTACTCGCTCCAGCACGACCGCCGCCGCGTAGAGGTGCACGGAAATCTTCGTGAACACATAAGCGATGATGGAAATGCCGGCCAGGTAAATCGCGCAGGACCGGTTGAAGCGCCGCTCCAAAAACTCCGGCATGGTGAACACGTTCGAGCGCAGGTAAAACGGCACAAAGACCCAGCCCAGGATGAGCACAATCAGGCAGGCGAGCCACTCGAAGTGGCCGACCGCCAGGCCGGAGGTGGCTCCGGATCCGGCCAAACCGATGAAGTGCTCGGTCGAGATATTGGAGACGAAGAGCGAAGCGCCGATGGCGAACCAGCCCACGTTGCGGCTGGCCAGGAAGTAATCGGCCGATGTCTTCTCGCGGCGCGCAAAGTAGAAACCGATGGCGAAAACGATGACGAAATACACCGCGATGATGACCAGATCCAGGGTTTCCAGGGCGCGGTGGGTCAGGGCGTTGTTAGCTGTCTGTATCATCGCAGTCGGTCCAGGCGGCAGCCTCCCCCGGGCTGCACATGAAGCCGGAACTTTACACCATGCCACGCGATGGCTCAACCAGCTTCGGCCGGGTGACACGATCCAGGGGCCGTGGTTAGCTGACTCCCTGGCTTCGATCCATCGCAGCCCCATGGCGATGACATAGAATAGGCGCTCGCAGACTGGCTGACGGAGGGTGAAGTGAGCGGAATCCGAAGCTCGCGGTACATCGGCGAGTCCTGGCGGGGGTGGTTCGCGCCGGGCAAGAAGCGTTGGCGGCGAGGGCGCGCGGCGTGGCTGCTGGCGGCAGCGCTGTGCACTCTCTGGCTGCCGTGTTTGGGGGCCGAGAATCCGGCGGCCCCGCCACGAGGGTTGGAGGACGTTTCACATTACATCCAGGAAGGCTGGGACCGCTTGACGCGCTCCATGAGCGACTGCGCCGTCGTGCACGATCCCAAAGTCGGCGATCTGTCGGTGCTGTATTTGCCATCCGAACTGGAGACGCCGGGCAACGTCTCCGATTTGGAGAAGCGATGCGCCGGTCTTCGGGTGGATCGCCTGCCGCATGAAATCGAGCGCCTAGGTCAAGTGGACATGCGCCAGATCCGCACGCACGGGGTCCTGTACCTTCCGCACCCTTACGTCGTACCGGGCGGACGCTTCAACGAGATGTATGGCTGGGACAGCTACTTCATTCTGCTGGGACTGCTCCGCGACGGAAGACTGGAGCTGGCGCGCGGCATGGTGGAGAACTTCTTCTTCGAGATCGAGCACTATGGAGCTGTCCTCAACGCGAATCGCACGTATTTCCTGACGCGCTCGCAGCCGCCCTTCCTGACCTCGATGATTCTTCATGTCTATGAAGCGGACCCGCGTCCGGAAAGCGCCAAGCGGGAATGGCTGGCCAAGGCCTACGACTATGCGGTACAGGATCACCGCCTGTGGACGACCGGGCCGAAGCTCGCCGGCGAGACCGGCCTCTCCCGCTATTACGACTTCGGCGAAGGGCCGGTGCCGGAAATCGACGATAGCGACCTGAGCGACTATCGGGGAGCGCTGCGCTACTTCCTGCTGCATTGGGAAGGAGCAAAGCCGTTCGTGGTGGTGAACCCCAAGAGCGCGGCAGACTCGCCCGGCCCCCAGTTTCCCGTTTATATCTGCAACCCGGAGAAGCGTCCGGGAGGCGCCGACCGCTGTGACCCTGTTTATTCCCTGGGCCTTGTTCCCGATTACTACAAGGGAGACCGCGCGATGCGCGAGTCGGGCTTCGACATCTCCTTCCGTTTCGGCCCGTTCAGCGGACAGACGCACCACTACGCGCCCGTTTGCCTGAACAGCCTGCTCTACAAGGCAGAGACCGACCTGGAGCGAATCAGCCGGATGCTGGGCCGGGAACAGGATGCGCGCGAATGGCGAGAGCGCGCCGCCCGGCGCAAGGAGAACATGCAGAAGTACCTGTGGGACGAAGCGCGCGGGCTGTTCATGGACTACGATTTCACGACCGGAAAGCGGTCGTCATACGAGTACGCGACCACGTTCTACCCACTCTGGGCAGGGCTGGCCACGCCGGAGCAGGCCCGAGCCTTGGCACGAAACCTGGGGCGCTTCGAGCACCCGGGCGGGCTGGCCATGAGCCGCAATGAGACCGGCACGCAGTGGGACTATCCCTATGGCTGGGCGCCGATCCAGCTCCTGGCCGCGGAAGGCTTGCGGCGCTATGGTTTCGCCGAAGACGCTGACCGCGTCTCCTACGAATTTCTCTCCAGTGTGCTGGAAAACTTTCGGCGGGACGGCACCATCCGCGAGAAGTACAACGTGGTGACTCGTTCTTCCGAGACACAGGTGAAGGTCGGCTACGCGGAGAACGTCATCGGCTTCGGGTGGACGAACGGCGTGTTCCTCGAACTGCTCCACCAGCTCCCGCAGGAAGAAGTGAACCGGCTGGCAACAGATGCACCACGTGCTGCCGCAGGGGCTGCCGACAAGCGCTAGACCGAGTTGCCGCCTACCTAGCGGCCGGAGTTCTGCTGGGACTGCAGTTCCTGGGCGAGCCGCAATTCCCGCTCGGCATCCTCATTCTTGCCCACCGCCCGGAAAGCCTGCCCCAGCCAGTGGTGCGCCACGAAATTGTTGGGATCCATCTGAACGGCGCGCTGCAAGGTGCGCAGGGCAAGCTGGTGCTCGTCTTTCTTCATCAGCACTTTGCCCAGCAGCACGAACGGCCCGCTGGCGGTGGAATCGAGCCAGATAGAGTTCTGCAACAGGCGCTGCGCCTCATCCCATTTCTGGATGCGGGTGTAGGCGTCGGCCAGCTTGTAGTAGGTGGCCGCGTGGCCGGGGTTGAGGGCGAGCTCCCTCTCGAATTCGGCAATCGCTTCCGGGATCCTGGACTTGAACACATACAGCTCGCCCAGCAGGAAGTGGACACCCGGCAGCTTGGGGTCGAGTTCCGCCGCCTTGAGCGCATTCTCTTCGGCCACCGGATCGAACTCCTGGCGGAGCAGCATGCGGGCCAGGAAGAGATGCGCAGCTGCCGAGTCCGGCGGAACGCCGTACATGGACGCGAAGGCCCCGCGGGCGCGCTCGAAGTCCTTGATCTGGATGTAGGAAAGGCCGAGTACGTAATCGGCGTTCACGTTCGCGGAGGGCATCCACGAGCGCACCTTCTCCAGCAGCGGGATGGCGTCGGCCATTCTGCCGATGAAGTGGTAGCAAAGCCCCAGGAGCTGCGTGGCCTCCCGGTCGCCAGGGTCTTCCTTCAGGGCTTGCTGTAGATGCGGGATGGCGCGCGCATGCTCGCCCCGGCGGTAGTACGCCACACCTAACTCGCGGGCAAGGCCTGGGCGGGCAGAGTCGGCGCGTGCGAGGTCCTCCAGCCGCACGATGGCCTCGTCCAGCTTGCCTTCCTTAATCAGCGTGCGGGTGCCGGCCGGAGCATCGGAGGTTTCCTGCTGGGAAGCGGCCAGACTGCAGGCGACCAACAGCAGTGCCAGGAGCAGACAGGCTTTCGGCTGAAACCTGCGTTGTGATGTGTAGGCCACAACCACACCAGTATAGCGTCCGCCTTGCGGGCCATGAGAGCAACAAAAAGGGAGCCCGATTGGGCTCCCTTGGACTGTTGCCAACTTTCGTCTAGAAGGTGAGCTTGGCAGCGAACTGCAACTGCCGCATGGTGCCACCGTGGTGGTCGATGGTCATGGGCTTGTTGCAATCGACGCAGTTGTCTCCGCCAAAACCGAACTCGGACCAGAAGACGTTGGGGGTACCCCAATTGACCTTGTTAAACACGTTGAAGGCGTTGAAGCGGAACTGGGCCCGCACGCGCTCCGTGATGGTGAAGTTCTTGAAGATCGACAGGTCGGTGTTGAAGAACTGAGGCCCGCGGAAGGAGTTGCGTCCGCTCGTGCCGAACTCGCCCACCTGCGGCCGCTGCCAGGGACCGTTGTTGGATCCGTTGGTTGTCAGCGATGCCCCGGTCGGCAGCCAGCCAGTTTCATCCCCAGTGTCAACGCCCGCAATCAGGTCAGGACGGCACGGGCCGGTGTCCCGATCCGCCCCGCATTCGTCGTACCGCACCGAAAAGGGAATGCCACCGCTCCAGTTGGTCACGCTGCTGATCTGCCAGCCGCCGATCAGGTAATCCAGCCCTCGGCCGACGTCGTTACCGAACTTCCTGCCCCGGCCGAAGGGCAACTCGACCAGATTGGTGAACACGAACACGTGCCGCCGGTTCAGGTCGTTGGGGCCATAGTTCACTCGCGGATTGATGGGGAAGTAATCGGCGTCTTCGTTGAAGGCCTGCGACCAGGTGTAGTGGGCCAGGAACTGGTAGCCCTTGGAGAAGCGCTTCTCCACCTTCATCTGCAAGGCGTGGTAGTTGTTGTCGGCCAGGTTGCCGAAGTAATCGATGCTCTGTGTCCAACCGAAGAGCGGGAAGAAGAGCTTGCGATCGTTGTTGGAAACCGTGGGGAAGCCGACCACCGTAGCCTGATTCACATTGAAGGCGGGGCCATTTCCGGCAAAGACGTGCGTGCCCTTGTTGCCGACGTAGGCGATCTCGGCAGAAAGCGTGGGCGTGATCTCCCGCTGGATGGTGATGTTCCACGCATCCACCGTGGGCAGCCGCATGCGGTTGGGGCGCGCCCGCTGGAAGATGCCGTCTGGCAACGGGATCAAGCCATCGGAAGGAACCACCGGTGGAGCCACTCCGGGCACCCCACCCGGATCCGAGAGGTTGAATTCCTGCGCGTTGGCCGTGGCGCTATCGTTCTCCTGAATGGGCAGGACCGGCAGGTTCTGGGTTACCGCGTGCCCGAAGATGGAGCCGAACACGCCGATATCGAAGCTGCGGCCGTAGCCCATGCGCAGAATGGTCTTGGGCGTGACCTGGTAGGCAATGCCGAGGCGCGGGGCAAAGTTGCTGAAGCTGTTCTCCACATCCATGTTGCTGCTGATGCCCCCGACCCCAGCCACGCGAATATTGCCTGTGTCGAGGTCGAGGAACCCGCCCTTCTCGGGTCCGGTGACGCTCTCCGGGAAGTAGATCTCCCAGCGCAATCCCAGGTTGACGGTCAGCTTGGGAGTGGCGCGCCAGGTGTCCTGCCCGTAGAAGAACCAGCGCTTCTGGCGCTCGCCGGCATCGGTGGGGGAGTCGGGAGGATAACGCGTGAACCGGGTCACACCACCCAGCAGGAAGGTGGCAATGCCCAGGCCGTCGGTGCCGTTATCGGAGGTGAACCGGCGGTCGAAGCTCAGCTCGCCGGCGCGATGCCGGTCGCTGGGCACGCGCAGGTTGCGCGCGTAACGGATGTCGGCGCCCCACTTGATGGCGTGGTTGCCGTGGATCTTGGTCCAATTGTTGACGAACTGGAACTGGTCCTCGTTCTGGATCAGCGGACAGTTGCAGCGCGTCAGGCGGTCGGCCAGCGCATAACCGAACTCAATATCGCCGCCCTCCTGGCCCTGGTCGCCGATGAAGAACGCCGGCATGCCGGAGGTAAAGTCATTGCCGAAATTCAGGCCGGCCAGGCCAGCATCCGTCGCCGGCGTGGTTCCCAAACCGTTGGGGTTTACATTCACGCGATACTTGAACCAGCCGAAGCGGAAATCCATCAGCAGGCTGGGACTGAAGCTGTAGTCGAAGCCGGCGGCGATGCTCTGGTTGCGAGTGTTGGACTGGCCGGCAAAACCGTTGGTGCCCAGGCCGCGCCCGCCCACCGCGATGCTGTCGGTATCGAAGGCGCCCCGGCCGCTGAGGGCGTACTGGGCAAAGCTGTAGCGCCCATAGATGTGCAGCCGGTCGGTAGCCGCGTAGTCGGTGCGGATGGAAAACAGGTTGGCGTTAAATCCGCCCGTGCCCGTAGCCGTGAAGTTGCCCAGCGTGCCGGCTGCACTCGCAGAGGGCAGCAGGGACAACAGGGCCACCGCTTGGGGTGACAAGAGGTTGCTGGGAATCATGTTCCCGGCAAACTGTGTGCGTCCGGTTCCCGGGTCATCCGGAGTACCGATAACACCGTCAAGCCCCGGGTCGCCGGTGAAAGGATTGAAGATGGGCGCTGTGTATTCGCTCAGGTCGCAAACCAGGCTGGCCGGGTTCAGGCAGGTGCTGCGCACCAAGTCTGTCGGGACGCTCAACTGGGCGGCGCGTCCGACTTTGTCCCGCGTGCCTTCGTAGGCGCCAAACACGAACAGCTTGTTCTTGAGGATGGGGCCGCCCAGCGTGCCGCCAAACTGGTTATGCAACGCATCGGCGATCTGCCTTCCGGTGATGGGGTCAACGCCGATGGTGGCGTCCACGGCCTGCTGCTCGTCGCTGTGCCGGAACCAGTAGGCGCTGCCGTGCAGCTCATTGCTGCCCGACTTGGTCTGGGCGGTGATGACGGCGGCCAGCGCCTGGCCAAATTCGGCGTCATAGTTCTGGGTGGCGATCTTGGTTTCCGTCACCGATTCCAGCGTGGGGTTGACGACGATGATCCCAAGAATGGGGTCGCGATTATCGGTGCCGTCAAGCTGGAACGAGGTGCCGCTGAAGTGCTGGCCGTTGATGAAGATTTGCGTGCTGCTTTGCGGGTTCTCGCTGGAAGCGTGCTGCCAGGTGAGCTTCTGCGTGCCGGGCGTGAGGAGCTGCAAATCGGTGAAGTTGCGGCCGAGGGAAACCGGTAGCTCCGTCACGGTCTTCTCGGAGAACGTGGTGGCTACGTCGGCCCGGTCGGTCTTCAGCAGCGGGACGTCTTCGGCGGTCACCGTGACCGTCTCGACGGCGGCGCCCACTTGGAGATTGATGTTGACCTGCGCGCCCTGGTCGGCAAACACCTTGATGCCCTTGACCTCAAAAACCTTGAAGCCCTGGGCCTCGCCACGCACATCGTAAGTGTCGGGAATCAAGTGTGTGACGGTGTAGTTGCCGGTCTCGTTGGTGGTCACTTCTCGAGTGGCGCCCTTGCTGACCGAGGTCACGGTAACCTTGGTCCCCGGCACGGCCGCCCCAGCCGGGTCGATGGCTACACCATAGATCTGGCCGAAGACTGCTTGGCCCGCAGCCCGCTTCGGCGACAGAAGTAGGAAACCGCAGATCAAAGCCAAAAGCAGAAGGCCCGAGGAAAGTCGTTTGACGCGCATCGTCTCCCCCTGACGTCAGCTACCCGGTCGGGTGCTCTAGATGGCGCGAAAGCTTATCGACTGAACGCGCCATTGTCAAGATTTTTCAAGAGGTTAGCGTCGTTCGTCACAACTCAATGTTCGGGCGGTTTTAGCTTCGGATCCAGTTCGGCTGCTCGTTGAAAGGCGCCCTGGGCTTGGGCAGATTGTCCCTTCCGCCTGAACGCCTGACCGAGGTGGTAGTGGGCGAGCGCGTAATCGGGTGCGGACTTGATTGCCGATTGGAATTGTCCGATGGCTCCGTCCAGGTCTCCTGCGTTCAGCATGCGCAGACCGGAGTTGGTCGCGAACATGGCGGCTTGCAGGGCGGTCTTCTCGCGCGTGATCTGTTCGGCAGCCTTGCGTTCGGCGGCGGCGCCTTCCGGATCGCCCAGTTGTTCCAGAACGGCGGCCAGCGTGGTGTGGGCGCCGGCGAAATCGGGCTGCAGGCGCAAGGCTTCGCGCAGGGCGGTGGCGGCCTCGGGCAGGTTTCCGAGCTGCTTCAATACCGTGCCCAGCGTGTAATGTGCCTCGGCATATTCCGGGGTGATGGCAATGGCGGCGCGCAGCTCGTCGGCCGCCTGAGGGAAGCTGCCCTGCTGCCAGTAGGTGACGCCCAGCGTGTAGTGTGCGTCCGCGAGCTGAGGATCGAGTTCGATGGCCCGGCGGAATTCCGCCATCGCCTCCAGGAGCTGATCCTTCAGTTTCAGCGCCAAGCCCAGGTTGTAATGCAGTGGGGCCATCCGGGGAGCGACCGCGAGCGCGCCACGCAGTTCGGCGATGGCGGAATCGAAGTCGGCTTGTTGCAGATAGGCGATGCCCAGATTTCCGCGGAACGTAGCGTCCGCCGGGTTCATGCTCATGGCGGTGCGGAATTGCTCGATGGCGGAATTCGCGTCTCCGCGTTGCAGAAGCGCCAAACCGAGGTTGTTGGGAATCTCGGGATTGTCCGGGTCAAGTTCTCGCGCGCGCCGGAAAGCGGCGATCGCACCCTCCGGCTCGCCCGCCCTCTGCAGCAGCAGTCCCAGTCGGTTGTGCGCCTGGGCATGGTCGGGCTTCAGCTCGATGGCGCGGCGAAGCTGCTCGATCGCCTCCTCCCGCTGCCCCTTGCGGTCGAGGACCAGGGCGAGGTAATAGCGCGCGTCCGCATGCTGGGGATTCAAATCCAGCGCGGTCTGCAGAGAGGCCAAAGCGGAGTCGGCATCTCCCAGCCGCCAGCGCGCGATGCTGAGATGGAAGTGCGCTTGTGCGAGGCGGGGATCGAGGCGGACGGCCTCGGAGAATTGCTCGGCCGCCTCCGGCATACGCTGGTCCTGGGCGAGAGCGGAACCGTAATCGTCGCGCAGGTCGGCGCGGCCCGGCCCCAGTTCGACGGCGCGGCGAAGTTCGGCAATGGCCTCGGGAAGTTTTCTCTGACTGACCAGCAGGCGTGCCAAAGCACGGTGTGAGTCGGGGTCGTGGGGCTCCAGTTCTGCTGCGCGCCGCAGGTGGGTGAGCGCTTCGTCCCGCCGGCCTGATCCGGAGAGCGCTTCGCCCAGATTGCGCTGGGCTGCGCCAAAATCGGGCCGCAGGCGCACTGCCGCACGCAAGGGCGGAATCGCCTGTTCGTAGAGCCGCTGGGCCAGCAGCGCCCAGCCCAGTCCGTTCTGGGCCTCCGGACTTCGCGGGTCGAGCCGTACGGCATCGTCAAAGGCGCGGGCGGCAGCCGCGAAGTCGCGCCGTTCAATCGCTTCCTGAGCTCTCTTATAGGCGTCGGCCAGCCGCTGTTGTTTGCGGGCACTGGAAGCCTGGGCCTGCGGGCTGGGCGGCTGCGCGCGTGCCGTCGCCAGCCCCAACCAGGTTGCGGCGAGAATCAGCGCGAGTGCACCAACAGCCCGCCTTACACCGAAACTGTTCGACGGCATCTAGATAGTCCGGGACCCCATGGCAGCTTTGCTGGTCGGCCCGACAGAAAGCATGTCACAATTCTGCTCTTGCAGGGAATCTGCAGCATCGTCACCACTCGGAGACAGCCGCTCTGAATACGCGTTCGTTCCTCTCTCTGTTTGGGATCGCCCTGGCCATGGCCACCTTCCTGGCCGGGGCGGCTCCCGGTCAGCGGCAACCCGGTCCGGCAACGAGGGAAGAGCCAGTCGCGCACTTCGTGGACGTCGGGCAAACGGCGGGGCTGGACATGGAGATCATTTACGGGGGAAAAGACACCAAGAAGTACATCATCGAGACCACCGGCACGGGTGTGGCGCTGCTGGACTACGACAACGACGGCTGGCTGGATATTTTCTTCGTGAACGGCCGGACGCTGAAGGGAACCGGCCCGCAAAGCACGCCCTCCAACCGGCTTTACCGGAACCTGCACAACGGGAAGTTCGCCGACGTGACCGAAGCCGCCGGTCTGGAAGCGGCTGGCTGGGGCCAGGGAGCCTGCGTGGGCGACTACGACAACGACGGCTGGCAGGACCTCTACGTCACGTATTACGGACAGAATCGCCTATACCGCAACCGTGGCGGCGTGTTCGAACAGGTCAGCGAGAAAGCCGGCGTCGGGGGCACAGAGAGTCAGTGGGGAACAGGCTGCGCCTTCCTGGATTACGACAAGGACGGGAAGCTCGACCTCATCGTCGCCCATTACGTGTACTTCGATCTCGCCACGGCACCCGTTCCCGGCCAGACCGCCAACTGCGTGTGGAAGAGCATCCCGGTGATGTGCGGGCCGAGAGGGCTGCAGAGAGAATCGAACGTCCTCTATCACAATCGCGGCGACGGGACGTTCGAGGACGTGAGCGAGCGCAGCGGCGTCAACAAGACGCCGGGTCATTACTGTTTCAGCGTCTCGACCCTCGACTATGACGACGACGGATGGACGGACATCTACATCGCCTGCGACAGCACTCCTAGCATTCTCTACCGCAACCAGGGCGATGGCACGTTCAGCGACGTGGCAGTGATCGCCGGGGCCGCCTACAACGAAGACGGGCGCGAGCAGGCGGGCATGGGCTCGACCGTCGCCGATTACAACGGAGACGGCCACCTCGACCTGTTCAAGTCCAACTTTTCCGACGACACCTCGACCCTCTACCGAAACAACGGGAACGGCACCTTCAACGACGTCACGTATGCCGCAGGCCTCGGTCTGAATACGAAGTACCTGGGCTGGGGCACGATGTTTTTCGACTTCGACAACGACGGCTGGCCCGACCTGCTGCTGGTGAATGGGCACGTCTACCCGGAAGTAGACACGTACAACCTCGGCAGCTCCTACAGCGAGCCCAAGGTGCTCTATCAGAACCAGGGGAACGGCACGTTCCGCGACATCTCACGCAGCGCCGGGCCGGGAATCAACACGCCCAGTTCAGCCCGCGGATTGGCGGTCGGAGACCTGTGGAACGACGGCCGGATGTCCGCCGTCATCAGCAACATGCACGGCAAGCCCAGCCTGCTGGTCAATGAGGTCCGCTCAGCGAATCACTGGGTGGCCTTCAAGCTGGCGGGCAGCCGATCGAATCGCGATGGAATCGGCGCCCGGCTCACGCTCAAGGCCGGGAACCGCGTGCTGGTCGACGAAGTCCGCAGCGGGTCCAGCTACAATTCCAGCAACGATCAGCGGGTGCACTTCGGGCTGGGCGCGGCCACGCGCGTGGACGGGCTGGAGGTGCGCTGGCCCAGCGGGTTGCGCGAGCGATTCGAGGGCTTCGGGGTCGACGCCATCCACCTTCTGAAGGAAGGAACCGGCAAACGTGTGGAGCCGCCTGAAACGAAGCAGCCGGCCGTCACGGCTCCACCCCAAAGACCCTAGCGCTGCGTCGACTTGCTCTTGGACGGCGGGAACTTCACCGTGCGGATGATGCCTTCACCTTCCTTCACGTAGATCAGTTGGTTGACGGCAAGGTCCTTGAGCGTTTCCACCAGACCGCTGGGCCAGCGGATTTCGAGCAGCTCGACCTTCTGCGCCGGGCCGAGTCCGAAGTGCACGCGCAGATCGTTTTGCGAAAAGTAGCTTCCGCCGCTGCGCACTTCATCCAACTGGCTGTGCAGCTTTCCTCCGGGCATCGGAGTGACACACCTCAGGCGCGCCCCGATACCGCTGCGATTGGATTTCGTACCGATGGTCCGCACTTTGATCCAGTTGTGCTCGAGCGCAAGGTCGCAACGCAGCAATTCGGGATAGTCGTTGACGGGATTGATGATCACATCCAGGTCGCCATCGTTGTCGAAGTCGCCGAAGGCGCAGCCGCGGCCCGCGATGGGCGTACTGATGCCCGGGCCGGCCTTCATGGAAACATCCTCGAAGCGGCCGTTGCGCAGGTTGCGGTAGAGCAGCTTGCGCTGCGCATATCCCGCTTCCGTCTTGAGCTGCTCAACTTCCGGATAGACGTGGCCGTTGATCAGCAGGATGTCGACCCAGCCGTCGTTATCCATGTCGAAGAAGCCGCAGCCCCAACCCAGATAGCGGGTGTTGGCGCCCAGGCCCGAGGCATAGGTGGTGTCCTCGCAGGTCGCGTTGCCGCGGTTGCGATAGAGCGAAGGAGTGTCGCCCGCGAAGTTGGTCTTCACGATGTCGAGGCGTCCATCCAGGTCATAGTCGCCGGCGGAGACCCCCATGCCCGCTTGCGGCTTGCCGTCCACGCTGTAGGCGCAACCCGAGGCGATGGCGGTATCCGTGAATTTGCCATTCTTCTGATTCATGTAGAGCGCGCTGGCCGTCGAGTCGTTGGCGACGTAGATATCCGGCCAGCCGTCATCGTTGAAGTCCAGGGTGAGCACGCCCAGGCCGTAGGTTCCCATGGCCTCGGTGATACCGGACTTCTCGGAAACATCCGTGAACGTCCCGTCGCCGTTGTTGCGGAAAAGGATGTTCTTGCCGCCCCTCAAGCCCGGAGGGCCGCAGGCCACCATCACGCCCTTGTAGAGGCAAGGACCGGACTCGGGCACGGGCGCGGTCGCCAGGTCCAAATCAATGTAGTTGGCCACGAACAGGTCGAGCCAGCCGTCGCGGTCGTAGTCCACAAACGCGCATCCCGTGTTCCAGCGCATTCCCTTGCCACCCACTCCGGCCTTGGCGGTTACGTCGGTAAAGGTTCCGTCGCCGTTGTTGTGGAAGAGGACGTTGTGCCCGTAGTAGGCGACGAAAAGATCCTCGTAACCGTCATTGTCGTAATCGCCGATGCAGACGCCCTGTCCCCAACCCGAATGCGCCACGCCGGCTTTCAGCGTCACATCGGTGAAGGTGCCGTCGCGGTTGTTCTTGAACAGGTGGCACGTGGGTTCCTGGCCGGCCGGGAAGCCCTCCAGTCGCCAACCGTTGACCAGAAAAATGTCCAGCCAGCCGTCATTGTCGTAATCGTAAAAGGCGACTCCGCAGCCGGTCGTTTCCAACAGGTACTTGTTCTTGTGCTCGCTTCCGAACAACGTCTTGGCGTTCAGGCCCGATTCTTTGGCCACATTGAGGAAGGAAACTCCGAGCTCGCTTTCCGGTGCGGGCGTTGCCAGGTTCGTCCCGGCGCTCTGGCGGACCGGCGAGAACGCCATCGCGAACACTTCCTCGAGCGGCAACACCAGCAGCGAGCGGCTCAACGAACTCAGGAATCTGCGGCGGCTGAAGGACAAGGAGGTAAATAATCCTCGGGAGCGTCGTGCTAGAATTCGCGCTGCTTTCGCGCTCTTTATATTGGAAGTGCGAACCGGCTGCAACTGGTCGTTGCGGTCAACGCGTCCGCAGCGCAGAGTTCACGGCGCATCATGATCAGCGGATCACGATTCCACTTGCGAAACCGGATGGGCAGCGGCCTGTTCGTTGTTCTCCTGCTCGGCAGCCTGGCGCCGCAGACAAGTTCATCTCAGGAAACGTCCGTTCCGCCTGTGCCCGCGGTTCAGGAGGGGCCGCGCGACATGGAGCTCTCACGGCCCGCGCGGCCCTGGGAGTTTCTGAGCGCCGTCGGCCGGCGCGCCGCCGTTCTCGGTTATGAAGACGGGCGCGCGGAGGCCTGGGTTTATCCGCTGAAGCTGTTGCGCAATCTTGAACTGGCTTTCCACGTCGGGCAACGGAGGATTCCGGCAGCCGCACTGGCCCGCACGCTCATCGCTCGTCCCGAATCCACCACTCTGCTCTACGCCGGCGACTCGTTTTCTGTGCGGGAAACGTTCTTTGTTCCGCTGGAGGAGCCCGGCGCCGTGATTCTGGTTGAGATCGAGACGCTGGAACCGCTGGACGTGGAAGTCGGTTTCGAGCGCGATTTCCAACTCATGTGGCCGGCAGCCCTGGGAGCCACGTATGCGAATTGGGACGACAGGCTGGGCGCCTTCAGTTTCGGCGAGGAGCAGCGCCGTTTCTTCGGGCTGGTGGGTACGCCGGGCGCGACCGATGCCCGGCCCACTTTCCGCAGCCACTACGCGTCCTCCGCACGGGCTTCGTTCCGGCTGGGGCGCGTCGGGCCCGGAAGACATACGCAGAGCATCGTCATCGCCGCCTCGACCGAAAGCGCGGAAGCTGCCGAAAAGGTGTATCGCCGGTTGATGGAGGATCATGGAGGCCTGCGTGAGGAGGCCGCCCGCTTCTACGCCCAGTACCTGGACCAGACGGTCGCGGTCCGCTTGCCCGATGCGCGACTGGAGCAGGCCTACGACTGGGCGCGCATCAGCACCATCCAGGGGCTGGTAAAGAATCCGTACCTGGGAACCGGACTGATCGCCGGCTACGGTCATTCGGGAAGCGAGGCTCGTCCGGGTTTTGCCTGGTTCTTCGGACGCGATTCGCTGTGGACCGCATTCGCCCTCAACTCCGCCGGTGACTTCCTGACCGCGCGCACGGCGCTCGAATTCCTCATCCAGTACCAGCGCGCGGACGGCAAGATGCCGCACGAGATTGCGCAAAGCGCCAGTCTGGTCCCCTGGTTCCAGGACTACCCCTACGCCTACGCGTCCGCCGATGCCACGCCGCTGTTCCTCATCGCAGCGGACGACTACGTGACGCGCAGCGGGGACGCGAGCTTCGCCCAAGATCACTGGACCGCTATCTGGAAGGCGTACGAGTTCCTGCGCTCCACGGGGGATGAGCGGCGATTCGCAAAGAACGACAACGTGGGGCACGGCTGGGTGGAAGGCGGTCCGCTCTTGCCGGTGAAGACCGAGCTCTACCAGAGCGGACTGGGGGTGCAGGCCCTGCGGTCGCTGGGGCGCCTGGCGCGGCAGGTTGGAAAGCCTGAGGTCGCAGATGAAATGGAGGGCGCCTTCGCGGTCGGCCGGGCGGCGTTAAACCAAACCTTCTGGATTCCCGAGAAGCAGCGCTATGCCTTTGCCCTCGACCGGCAGGACCGCCCTGTGGACGTGGCCAGCGTTCTTGCCACCGTTCCCATGTGGTGGGACCTGCTGGATGCGGAAAAGGCCGACGCCATGATCAGCCAGCTCGCGCAGTCCGACCACGCCCCCGATTGGGGGATGCGCATCCTCTCCGATCGCGACCCTCTCTACAGCCCGGCGGGCTACCATTTCGGCAGCGTGTGGCCGCTGTTCACGGGCTGGGCCTCGGTGGGCGAGTACCGATATCACCGCAGCCATCCCGCGCTGGCCAACCTGACGGCCAACTCGCTGCTGGCGCTGGACGGCGCCGCCGGACACGTGACTGAGGTTCTATCCGGGTCCTTCTACGAACCCCTCTCCACCAGCACGCCGCACCAGATCTGGTCGGCGGCCATGATCGTCAGCCCCCTGCTGCGCGGGCTGCTGGGACTGGAAGCGGACGCGCTCAACGGTCGCCTGCGATTCGCCCCGCACGTGCCCGCCAGTTGGGAAGGGTTCGAGATCCGTCACCTGCAGGTGGGCGAGGCCCGGCTCGATCTCCGCTACCAACGCTCCGAAGGCGCCATCACGCTCGACCTGTCACGCACCGGGAGCAGCCCACTCGAGATCGAGGTCGCGCCTGCGTTCAGCCTGCGCGCAGAGATTGCGGCGGTGGAGCTGAACGACCGTCCCTTGCCCTTCCGCCGCGAAGCCGGGGCTGTGGATCAGCACGTGGTGGCGCGCTTTCCTGTGTACGGCGGGCACAACACCTTACGCATCCGCTATCGGAATGAATTCGGCGTGGAGGTGCCGTTCACTTTGCCACCCCTCGGCGACATGAGCGGCAACCCGAAGCTGGTTGCGGAGAGTTGGAATGAAGCGCGCGACCGCCTGGTCCTGGACCTCACGGGGCCTGCGGCGAGCGTGCACGAGCTCTCCACGCTGGGCGGAGCCGCCATCACGCGCGTCGAGGGAGCGGAACTGGTGAAGGACGGCACCGGACGCTACCTCTTGCGCGTCCGCTTCCCGGCCGGGGATGCCGCGAGCTTTCAACCGCAGCGCGTCCAACTCACATTCGCCGCGCGCTAGACCGTACGCCTAGTAGGTCACGCGAAGCTCCTGGGTCCGGCCGGTCTCGGAGACGAACAGCACAAGCTTGCGCTGCGCGGGATCGTAATTCCAATCGTGCAGCGGCGATTCGCCCAGTGCGACCTGGCGAGGACGGCGGTCCACGCCGAAGACTTCGATCTGCAGGTTCTTCCACCAGGGTGCAAAGCTGCCTTGCGGGGCGCCCAGGTTCACGCGCAGGGAATCGGGAGCCACCGTACAGGTGTGCTCCACTCGGTAATACTCTCCGCGGGTATAGTCAAAGGTCTTTCCGTCGTCCGCGTACAGCGAGCCGCGGCAATCGGAACCCGGATAGACGCGCACCTCCAGTGGGCCGTTGGGGATCTCGTCCGTGTGCTGCACTACGGGTTGCTGCGGCAGGATGGCGCCGGCACGCACGTACACCGGCAGTGCGTCCAGCGGGGGAGTCACCTGGATCACTTTTCCCCCGGCGACGCGTTGTCCGGTCCAGTAGTCAAACCAGTCGCCGGCGGGCAGCTTCACGTCATACGTGCTCAGGAATTCGTAGGCCGGAGGCGCCACCAGCAGGTCGCGCCCGAACAGGAACTGGTAGTAGTCCTTCTTGTAGAAGTCCGCTTCATCCGGGTACTCGAGGAACATCGGTCGCATGATGGGCAGACCCGTTCGGGACGCCTCCTCGGTCACCGTGTAGACGTAAGGCAGCAGGCGGTAACGCAGCTCGATGTAGCGCCTCCGGATGGCTTCGTGCTTGGCTCCGTGCACCCAGGGTTCCTGGTCCCGGGTTCCTTTGGTGGTGTGATTACGGAAGATGGGAGTGAACACACCGAGTTCGGTCCAGCGCGTCAGCAGGTCGGGCGACGGATCGCCCCAGAAGCCGCCCACGTCGTTGCCCACCACCGCATAGCCAGAGATACCCAAGCTCAGGAGCGTGGGCATGGTGAGACGGAAATGGTTCCAGGAGCTGCTGTTGTCTCCCGTCCAAGTCGCGGTATAGCGCCAGGCCCCGGCATAGGCCGCACGCGTGAGAACGAACGGGCGCTCCTCCGGGCGCAACCGCCGCAGGCCCTCATAGGTGGCGCGCGCGTTCAGCATCCCGAAAACGTTGTGCACCGCGCGATGGTCGAGGACGATTCCATCATCCATGCGATGCCGGGTGGCGAGCGGCATGGTCTTGTCGTCGCGCTGGAAGATGGCAGGTTCATTCATGTCGTTCCAGAAACCGCGAATGCCCATGCCCACGAAATCCTTGTAGAGCGTTCCCCACCATTCCCGGCTGCGGGAAAGCGTGAACTCCGGAAACACGCTCTCCCCCGGCCACACCACCCCCACGTATTCCGAACCGTCGGGATTCTTCACGAAGTGGTCGCCGGCGTGGCCCTGATCGTACGGCGCGTAGCCCGCCTCCTTTTTCAGATGCAGATCGGTGATGGCGATGACCTTGAACCCCTGCGAACCCAGGTCTTTGATCATGCCTTCGAAATTGGGGAACTTCTGCCGGTCGATGGTGAACGGCCGGTTGCCGTCCTGGTAATCGATGTCCAGGTAGATGACATCGGCGGGAATCTGTTTATCCCGGAAGGTGCGCGCGATTTCCCTCACCCGCGCTTCCGGGAAGTAGCTGTAGCGGCATTGCTGGTAACCCAGCGCCCAGAGCGGTGGCAGCGGCGTGCGTCCCGTCAGCGCCGCGAACCCTTCCACAACCTGTTTCGGATGCGGCCCATAAAAAAAGAAATAGTCCAGCTCGCCGCCGTCCGACCCGAACGAATAGGCGTCCCGCGATTCCTTGCCGAAATCGAAGCTTGTACGCCAGGGATTGTCCAGGAACAGGCCATAGGCCCGGCCGTGCCGCATCGCCAGGAAGAAGGGGATGCTCTTGTAAAGCGGATCGGTCGATTCCTGCCAGCCGAACGCATCCGTGTTCCACATGGTGAAGGCCTGGTTGCGGCGATCCATGGTGCCCGCTTTCTCGCCCAGCCCGAAGTAGTGTTCGTCCTCCGGCATGGACTTCCACACCCGAAAGCCCCAGGGCCCCCACGCCGTCGGCCGCGCCGGGGCATCCTCCAAGATCACCTTCCCCTCCGCGTCAAGGAACACTACACGCAGCGGCGCTCGCATCACGCGCACTCGTACTCGGGCGGTCGCAAACTCCACCGCCTCTCTGGATTGCGTGACCTTCACCTTTGCATCCGATGCCAGCGCTTCGGGCAGGACCGCCCACGAGTGCTCCTTGGCGAACACGCCTTCCGGCGCCAGCCGCACGCGGATGACCGACTCACCCACCGCCACGACGCGCAATCGTGCTTTCCCTGCGGCCAGCTCGACTCCGCTGGAAAGAACGCGCACTCCCGTCACGCGGCTGGCCTGCGCAACCCCTTGCGCCTCGGCTGGCTGCCCGAGCAACGCGAGTAAGGGAACGAATAGCAGAAACGCTCCAGCCCGTTTCATGATTTCTCCCTCGGCGGAGAACCGCTGTGGCAGGCTAGGGTAACCGTGCTGGAAATGTCAAAAGACGAAGGGGTGGCCAAACACCAGCCGCTCACGCATCCCCCCGCGGGGGCTTTGCGCACTCTAGGAGTACCGGGTCGGACGAAGGGAATGCCTGCGCCTAATGCGAAGACCAATGAACGGAGCGGGGCTCCGACGCCGCGTCAAGTCGGCTCAATTCCTGCCGCGTCCATTCGATGATCCTTTGCCGGTCGGAGTCTGAAAGCCTGGCTTCGGGATGAAGAAAGATGTAAGCAGGAGGCGGCATTTGATCGCTTTCCATCATCCGAGCGATTGCGGAAAGCAGGTGTGGCTGCCCGCCCTCGCCGTATTCCGCCCATTGTGAGAGGTTCAGTCGTTTGCGCCCGGACCGTACGTCGTGCTCGATCAGCCAGGAGACGGGCGCAACGTAGCTGTAGGCAGGCCACCGCGTGTTGTTGGAGTGGCAATCCTGGCAGCTACGCTGAAAAGTTGCCAGCACTTGCGGATCGGCCTTCCCTGTGGCGAGCAGTGGACCCGTAGGTTCCACCGTCTTGACTGTTCCGCCGGGGTGAACAAAGCTCAGAGCGAGGACCAGACCCGCTCCCAACGCTCCCATCCACGCCCAAGCTGTAGGTTTCATAAGCATGCTTTGACTCCGGCCTGTCTCGCCGGCCTCACTGTGGGGCCGGGAACGGCTACCGGACGATCAGGCTGCCTTTCATCGTCGGGTGATAGTCGCAGATGTAAGGAAACGAGCCTTTCTTTCTGGCTACGAACTTCCATGATTCCCCTTTGTCGAGCCCGCCCGAATCAAAGTCGTTCTCTGCCGTAGCGGTGTGAGGAACGATGTCTTCGTTCTTCCAGATCACTGTGTCGCCAGAGCGGACTTCCAGGGTGGGCGGTAGGAATTCAAAGCCCTTGATGAGGACGGTGTGGGTTTGGGGACGGGCCGCCTCCTGATCGACGGCCCGGGAACCCGTACCTATGAGCACCGCAGCCAGCAACACCAGTGACATCGTAAGCAGTCGATGCCGGATGGAGATTCGCGATGACATGGGTGTCCTCCTGAGTTCTGCTTGATTACTTCGAGCCTTGCATGCCGGCGTTCATCCCGTTGCCTTGCTGGATCACTCGAGCGTGCTCCAGATGCTTGAGGAACAGCGGTTGCGCTCCCACCAAAGCAGCTTTGAGCTCCGCATTGCTGGCGCTCGGGATCAGGGCCGCCTCTACCGCATCGGTAACCAGCTTGTGGTAGGCGACCTCGTTGTCAATGTAGAACTTGTCGAACTCTGCGCCCTTCAGCGACTTGAGCTTGGCCGTGATTTCGACTGCGTTCTTTTTCAAGCCTTCGCTGATGGAGTTCTCTACCGGACTGAGGTTGAGCTTGGCGGCAAGTTGAAACACAGCTTCCTGCACGGCGCCGTGGTCCGTGATCATGCGCTGGGCGAACTCGCGGACCTGCTGGTTCTTGGACTTGGCCAAGGCCAGCTGGGCGTAGTCAATGTCGATCTGATCGGCGGCAATCACGATGGCGCCGATGTTGGCGTCGGTGAGGGGTGGCTCTGCCATCTGGGCCTGCGAACCGGTAACGGCCGCGATGGCGAAGGCCGCAATGGCGGCGATGCGGAACATCTTGAGTCGGGTCATGTAGCGTCTTCTCCTTATGGAACGGCCGTTCAAGACAACCGTTCTTGTGCTGGGATGCAAGACCGAGCGTTTTGTTTCATAGTGCCACGCAAACAGTCTGGACTATACATTCCATACGTCACTCACTGGGCGCGCACACCGCGCCCCGCGGGCGCCAAGGCATCACCCGTCGCCCAAAGCGCGGCCCCCAAAAGCACGATGTCCTTGATCAGGAACTGACCGGGAGCCACGGACAGCGCAGGAAAGCCTCCGGCGCTGGCTTCCCAGCCTGGCGTGGACACAAGGAAAGACAGAGTCACCAAGAACATCGCCGCCGCCAGGGCGCTTCCCATGGCGGACAGCTTGGCGACCCAGGGACGCAACGCAATCAGAACTCCAGCAACGATTTCGACCACGCCCAGGAGGTTCGAGAACGCTCGCACGCTGAAAAAGCTGTAGACCCAGCTCATCAGGATGCTCCGCTCCACCATGGGCTTGATGGCCAGGGCCTCGTATTCCGTGAACTTCATCCCTCCGATCCACAGCAGGACCAACGCCAGGCCCAGGCGGAGGATCCACTCTCCAGATGCGCTCGATAGGCGGCCGATTTCTCGATGGGTCATGTTCCGTCATCCTTTCGTTTAGTGTCGGTCTTCGTTCGTTGGCATCATGCCGAAAAGCAGGAATCAGATGTTGCTTCTCAACCCGGATGTCTGAATGTCACGTTCACACCGTCGGTCGAGCCGACGACGGGTCGTATCTGGAATGAGCGGTCCAGACTGAGATGTGCGAGTCGCAAGGAAAGTGGCAGGGGGACAAAACGAATATTGTGAGCTCACATGAATCGTTTCCCCGGTCCACACATCCCAGCGGGTGGACGGCATGGAGTCGCCGTCCGGACGCTACATTCGGAAGGGCTGAGTTCGGCCACAGCAACTGATGTCCTTCCCATTCGGAGGCAGGAAATGACGTTACGCTCGGTTACGTGTCGAATCGCCGCGCTGCTGGTCCTGGTCGTGGCGGTGGGACTTTCGGCTAGCCTTTCAGGGGCATCCCCGGATGGTTCGGGCGGAGACAAGCCGCAGTTCACCAGCGATGGCAAGCTTATGCAGCCAACCGGGTACCGCCAGTGGGTCTTTGTAGGGACTCCTGTGACACCCAATGACATGAATCCACCCGAAGCGGCATTCCCGGAGTTCCATAACGTCTACATCCATCCCGCGGACTTCGCCGTGTTTAGCAAGACGGGGAAGTTCCCGGATGGGACCGTCTTCATCAAAGAGCTGGTCAGCGTCGGCACGAAGAAGGCTGCCAGCGGCAACGGCTACTTCCAGGGTGAGTTCATCGGGTTGGAAGCGGCCGTCAAGGATTCCAAGCGCTTTGCCAAGGAGCCCGGTTATTGGGCCTACTTCAGTTTCGGCCACAAGTACCCCTTGGCCAAGGCAGCCTCGAAGCAACCGGTTGCGAGCTGCAACACATGCCACCAGGAAAGCGCTGCCGAGGACTATGTCTTCACCCAGTACTACCCGGTACTGAGCGCGGCCAAGCCGCAGTGAGAGGTGGGTCATGCGAAATCTCATTGTGCCCATCTTGACTGTGATCGTTGTCGTCACCGTGGTGGCGGTTCACGGGGGCGAGGTTCCGGCAAGCTTCTCCCCCTATGTGGACGCCACCGGAAACATCAGCATCCCGAGGGATTATCGCAATTGGACTCTCCTGGGCAGCTGGCACCTCGCTCCTGGAGAGGGGGAAGGCGATGCCGTTGGTGCTGCCGGTTTCCACAACGTGTACGTGCCGCCCGGCGCCGTCGAGTCCTATCGCAAGACAGGCAAGTTTCCGGACGGAACGGTGATCGTAAAAGAACTGCTCAAGAGCGAAACCGGCGATCTGACCACCGGGAAGGTCAGTTGGGCCACCGAAGTGGAGGGTTGGTTCATCATGGTTAAGGATGACCAAGGCCGCTTCCCGAACAACCCACGCTGGGGTGGGGGTTGGGGTTGGGTGCTCTTCAACAGTAGCGACCCCATGAAGACCGTCACCCGGAACTGGAGGACGGACTGCCTAGGATGCCATACACCTGCCAAACAAACGGATTGGGTCTTTGTCCAGGGTTACCCGATCTTGAGTTCGGAATCGCCGCTCGGCAAGCCGGGGCAGGCAGCGGCTCCCAAGGCCGAATAAGGCTGAGGATCGTAGAGTCTGACGATTCTCTCGGCCCGGGCGCTTGCAACTCAAGCGAGCAGGCGCCCGGCTTGTTTGACCACGGATTCCAGCACCGGCCGGGGAGCGCGGGAGCGGACCAAGACCATCAGCCCCAGCAGGTGATTCATCAAGTTGCGGCCCATCTCTGCGGCATTGCTGCTCTTGCGGATCTCACCGGCTTTCTGGCCCTGCCGCACCAGTTCGACGAAGAACCCTTCGATGTCTGAGAAGGCGTGGCGCACGATCCGAGCCACCTCCTGGTCCTTGGGTGCAATCTCGAGCGCGGAGTTGACCAGAAAGCAGCCGTGGCGCGCCTGCAGGCCGGCAGAGGAGTCAATCATGCTCTGGAACACCGCCGCGATCGCTTTTCGCGGACGCTTGCCCTGGGTGATCGCTCTGAAAAAGGGAACGCGATCGCGCCAGTAGTATCGGTGCAGGGCCTGGATGAGCACGTCGCGCTTGCTGCCAAAGGTGTCATAGAAGCTGCCACGGTTGATGCCCATGCGCTTGAGCAGACAGTCCATCGAGGTGGCTTCGTAGCCTTCGGCCCAAAACGTGTTCTGGGCGCGCTCCAGCGCGTCTTCGACGTCGAACTGCTTTTCCCAGGGCATGCGTTCTTCTCCAGGGCTGGACGTTATCCCGCCTGGAACGAACAGTCAAGTCCCCAGGGTCTTCCAGGATCGCGCGTGACCGCTCTCTCAGGGCTTGCGGCGTGCTCTCTCCGCCTGTTCCTGTTGTGTGGCTGGGGGCACCAGTCCGTTCAGCCTGTAGTAGACGACCAGTTGTCCATAGTGCTCCCCGTCATGCGCTGCTGCCATGGTCCACAACCGGTGCAGGGAAATCATGTGCTCGGCGAAAGGATGCTTGACCTGGCGGCCCATTCCCGCGTCTCCCAGCTTGCGTATGAGTGCGGCGCCGTCGGCGAAGGACTCCTTGAGCACCGCTACCACCTGCGCTTTGGTGTCATCAGCAGTATGAGCGGGCTTCGTCTTCTCTCCTCCGGCTAACCGGACGAAGAAGTAGTTGGCGCTGGCCGCGTGGAGCAACTGTTCGCGGAAGCTGCGCACATCGGGGACAGGTTTGTAATCGTACTTTTCTTCGGGGAAGTTCTCGGCGGCTTGCACCAGCATGTCCGCAATCCGTTCCCACATTTCCA
>DATIGQ010000198.1 GCA_035454605.1 Terriglobales bacterium | reverse complement strand
ACGCCCAGGATGCTGATGTTCATCACGATGTAAATGCTGGCCACGGCCACGATGGAATACAGCAGGGCCCGCGGGATGTTTCGCCCCGGATCGCGTACCTCGTCTCCGAAGAAGCAGACGTTGTAGTAGCCCCAGTAGTCGTACGTGGCAATGAGCAATGCCGCGCCGAACCCGATGAAGAAGTTCTCGTTGAGCACGAAGGCATTGGGAGGAAAATCGAACGCAAGGCGAGGATTGAAGTGGGTCAGACCGGCGAAAATGATCCAGACGATGGTCGAGACCACACCCACCCACAGGACCTTGGAGAGCCATCCGATGACCGTGATGCGGCGGTAGAGCAGAAACACCGCCAGCAGGCACACGCCGATCGCGACGAAGGTTCCCGGGTTGACGAGCACGCGCGCTTGCAGATCGCCGAGCAGCGGCAGGCCCAGGCGGAACTCACGCGTCAGCCAGGCAGGCTCCAGCGACGGCACGATGTAGGTGGCATATTGCGCCAACCCGATGCAGCCCGAGGCGATGGAGAGCGGTGCGCTGAACGAAATCTGCCAGATGAACAGGAAGGAGAACAAACGGCCCAGTTTCTCCCCGCCATAGATCTCCTTCAGGTAGCGGTAGGAGCCGCCCGAGCCCGGCATGGCCGCGCCCAGTTCCGCCCATACCAGTCCGTCACAGATGGCCAGCGCCGCGCCCAGGATCCATCCCAGCATTGCCTGCGGACCGCCGGCCGCGCTCACGATCAGCGGGATGGTGATGAAGGGTCCCACGCCGATCATGTCGATCATATTCAGCGCGGTGGCGCCGCCCAGTCCGATGCCGCGGATGAGCTGCGGCTGCGGCGCTTCGCCGTCAGCGCGGCTCATGTCCTGCGCTCAGCAGGTTGACGAAGAGCCGTACCGCGCCGGGCACTCCGGCGGGCAATTGGCGGAAGAAGGAATAGCCGCTGAAGATGTACGTGCCTTTCCCGTAACGGGCGCGCAGCAGGCCGCCCCTCAGCGGTGGCTCGCCGGGATCGTTGGAAGCAAGCAGCGGCTGGTAGCGCTGGTCCCACTCCTCCATGAAGTAGAGGCCGCGCTCCTGCGCCCAGCCTTCGAAGTCGCGCGCAGCGATGAGGTTGGGATAGCGAAACAGAGGATCCTCCGGCGCGAGTATTTCCACCGGCGCCTCTTCCGAGGCCACGCGTCCACGGCCCACGCGTGCCGGATAGGGCGTGTAGTTGCCGGAGTTGAAATCTTCCCGCTCCGAGTTGTACTGCACGATCAGCGTGCCGCCGTTCTCCACGTAATCCAGCAGGCGCCGGTTTGCCTGGCGCACGTCTTCGCGGACGTCATAGGCGCGAATACCCAGGATGATGGTGTCGAAGCGGGCGAGATTCCCTGCTGAGACATCGGCCGGCGTGAGTTCCGTCACATCCAGACCCAGTTGGCGAAGGATGCCCGGAATGTCGTCTCCGGCGCCCATCACGTAGCCGATCTTCAGTGCTTCGGGAACCTTCACGTCCACTGCGTGAATGTGCTGCAACGCAGGACGGTAGAAATATGACGCGCCCAGGTCCTCGCGCTCCACGATGCTGAAACCCTCGGTGTAAAGGCGGCCGCCAGACTCGAGTCCGGCCCGGATCTCGTGCCGCCCCTCGGTTCGGTCCGGCGTCGAGATACGAAAGATGAATGTGGAGGACTCTCCGGCCGGAAGTGAAACCGCCTGGGCTTCGGGCTCGGCGCTCCAGCCATCCGGCACTTCCAGGCGGAGCGTAGCCTGCACTGCCTTTTCCAGGCTATTGCGCACTCCCACGCGAACTTCCGTGGCGCCGTCTTTCCCGGCTACCACCACGGCCGAAGGCGGCTCCGGGAGCACGGAGAATGCCGGCACCACCACCAGCGGCCGGCCCGACTTTGCTGCCCCGACGGTACGCAGCGCGCCCGTTGCTCCCTCGAGCGCATACGTCGCGGTACCGTGAATTGGCAGCGGCGGCAACGGCTCGCATGCGAGCGCAGAATCATCGAGCGTGTACACGGACTCTTCCTCTGGATCACGGCGGCGCCAGTAAGGCCGCGTGGCGTCCGCGTTCTCCGCGACCTTCACTTCGAATTCCATCGCCGCTTCACTGCCCGGCGCAATCTTCCGCGAAGCCTTTCCGGACGCACGCGCCGTCCATCCCTGAGGAAGGCCGAGCCGCACCTGTTTTACCTCCACGGTTCGAGTGCCACGATTCACCGTGCGCGCGGTGAGCTTGAAGGTCTCCCCCGGCGTCACCATGGCGGCGGGCGAATCCGTCTCCAGCGCGAACTCCAGTCCCAAAGCCAGAGCCGCGGCGCCTTCGAACTGGTCCTCCTTGGTGCGCAGGTGGGTGAGTATGTCCACTTTGGTCGCGGCCGAGAGGCCGGCATGCTCGACCCGCTTGATGAGCCTGCGAACCTGCTCCAGTCCGTGCAGCAGAGGGGGAGCCGCCGGCCCGGGATCGCTCCGGGCAGCTGTCGTGGCTTCCTTCACGCGTGCTTCAATCTCGATCAGCGCCGGACGCAGGAACCTGGCCTTGGACTCTTCTTCTCCCAGGCGTGTTGCCAGGCCGGGCAGCGTGGTGTCGATTCCGGCGAAGTAATCTTTCTCCTCGGCCACACTGGTTCCCGCCGGCAACACGGAATCCACCAGCTTGTAGTTCGCGAAGCGCGGGCCCGGCGTCAGACGCCACTCTCCAGCTCCCTGGGAAAGTTGCCGGCCCAGTCCTTCAAATGCAACCTCTACGTAGGACTTGCCCAGCACGTCATCGCGCTGGCTGGTTTCGAGCGACAGGGTCGGATTCTCCTCACGCCGGATGTTGTCCATGTAGAACTTCTTGGGTTGCCACGGCGCAAGACCCTGGGCTATCTGTTCCGGGAAGCGCGCCGGGTCACCGGCGGCGCGGAAAGCCTCGCGGGAGAGGATGCCCGCGGCCTGGTGTTGCCCGTGACCATCGCGAGACGTCCCCTGGAAGCGCGAAACCAGCACATCGGGCCGGAACGTGCGGATGACGCGCACCATGTCGGCCAGGGCCACGTCGTGGCCCTGCCACTTGGCAAATGCCTCGTCCGCGGATTTCGAGAATCCGTAATCCACCACTCGCGTGAACCGCTGCTCCACGCCGTAATAGCGATCGGAGGCCAGCAGTTCCAGCGTGCGCAGCACCCCCAGCTCGTCGGAGAGGTTGCTGCTGGTCTTGTTCTGCCCGCCTTCGCCGCGGTTCAGCGTCAGCAGCAGCACACTGGCGCCGCGCCCGCGCGACTCCAGCGTCATCATGCCGCCGTCTTCGTCATCCGGGTGGGCGGTGGTGTGCATCAGCCGCGCCGTCGTGCCCAGCTTGCGCAGCATCTGCTCGAGTCCGGCTTTGCCGGAGTCATAAGACAGGGGACGATACAGGTTGGGAGCGGGCGTCTGCGCGCTCGCCGGCCAACCAAGCGCAATCAGAGCCAGCCAGGATGCCCCGCGAACGACTGCAAGAATCCGGCGCAGCCCCGGGACAGCTTCTCTCATGTTGGCCACGCCGGTTGGATGCCGCATCGCTCCCGATTGGTTCTAAATGTTTTGCTTTCAACGCGCAAGAAGGAATTAGGTGGCGCC
>DATIGQ010000197.1 GCA_035454605.1 Terriglobales bacterium | reverse complement strand
GGCGCTCGGCAGAAACGTCGGCCCGGCGGCGCTCGGCGCGATGTTCGAAGCCTTTCATCACTTCGACTTCGAAGCGGCCCGCCGGAACAGTGAGGTCGGATTGTCCCGCAGTGTCGAAGTAGTGAGCCTCGAACCTGCGCTGGGCGCGAACAAAGCCATCGTCGGCATGCATCCAGGCGTCGTCCGGCGCGTAAGCGCGGCCTTCGGAATCGGTGACGGAAACCCGCGCGCCGGTCGGGCGACCAGCGGCGTCGAGCACCGTGATGCGCAGCTTTCCCATCGGCCGCAGGTACTTACGCTCGCGGGTGGTCAACTGCCGCTGGGCTCCGCCGGGCACGTCGATGATCCACAGTGAAGTGTTGCCCGTCCGGTTGGAGATGAAGGCGATGCGCGAACCGTCGGGCGACCAGCGCGCTGCGGTGTTGTCGAAATCGCCGTAGGTGAGCGGGAAAGAAGACCCGCCTTCGGCGCGCATCACCCAGAGCTGATGCCACTGGCCGCCGAGATAGGAACTGAAGACCAGCCGCTTCCCGTCGCGTGACCAGTCGGGCCGCGCCTTCCAGGTGGTTTCTTCACGATGAATCTCGCGGGCTTCCGCGCCGGGCTCTGCCGGCATGAGCCAGAAACCGCCGGTTCCGTAGAAGTGTCCACGATTGGAGACGAAGAGGAGCTGTTTGCCGTCGGGCGACCACGCGGGGCTGATCTCGTGGTCGAATTGGCTGTAGTAATAGCGAGCCTTGTCGCTGCGGGTTTCGCCGGTGAGGCGCTCGATGGGGAAGGCGACGGACGCAGGCTCGCCATCCTTCATGTGCACCACGAAAATGTGGAAGCGACGGTTGTAGGCGGTCGAAACGTAGGCGATGCGCGAACCGTCCGGCGACCAGCGCGGCTCCACGTTGACGTGCGAGCCCTGGGTGAGCTGCTTCTGCGCGCCGCTCTCGACGTCGAGCAGCCACAACTCGATGGATTCGCCGTCGTAGCGGCAGAAGACGATCCAGCGGCCGTCGGGTGACCAGTCAGGCATGTAGTCGTAGCCGGGACCGGCGGTGAGCTGCACGGCGATCTCGGAATCCGGTCGCTGTCTCCACAGCGAACCTGCCATGGAATAGACCAGCCATTTGCCGTCCGGCGACCAGGCCACGGAACCGGGTCCGGTGGTGAGCTGCGGCAGGTACATTTCGCGGAAGTAATAGGAGTGCGGCAGATCGATTTGCTTAAGAACCGGCTCGCGTTGGGCGAGGAGGGAGAGCGGGGACAACAGGATGAAAAAGGCAAACAGGAAGAGCCACTGCTTCTCTCGGGGTGACAACTGTCAATCTCCTTGGCTCACGACCGGCAAGACGATGCGCGAGCGTCGCACACGGTCGTGATAGATGCGAACGGTGGCTTTGCGCATTTCTGCAGAGTCGATCTCCGATTTGCCGGTGTGCAGGTTGTGCGACATGTGCGGAAAGAACGCGGTCGAGACCTGAACGCGGATGCGGTGTCCTTTCTCGAAGCGATTGCTGGTGAGCAGGTTGGTGAAATCGAGCCGGTAGATGCGGCCGGGCACCAGCTTGTGGCCCAGGGCGTAGCTGGCGCGCAGAACATCAAGGCCGGGACTCATCAGGTTGAAGGCAGAACCGTCGGGAGCGACATCGAGCAGCCGGGCCCAGAGGTCGGTGTCGGGCGCGTCGCAGGAGAAGTAGATCTCGGCACGGATGGGCCCGGTGACTTCCATGGCCTGCGAGAGCGGTTCGGAATCGAACACCAGGACGTCAGGGCGGCCGACAAGCGCACGGTAGTCATGCGCACCGGTAGTCTGGGCAAACGGGTCAGAGACTGGAGCGGCAGGGTCGGAAAGAAACTCGCTGAAGGAACGAGCGGCTCGCACCGGTTTGGAATGGAGCGAGCCCATCTTCTTTTGATCGGTGGCCAGAAAAAATGAAGTCTGAGTCGCGGGTGGAGGCCAGGCATCGTACTCGCGCCAGCGGTTGGCGCCCATGGCAAAGACGCGCACCGGCTTCTCGCGCTCCACGCCATTCTCGATGCCGCGCAGGTAGTGATCCATCCAGCGCAGGACGATCTGGTCGTAGTCGAGGGCGGCATCGGGGCCGAACTCGCGCTCGCCGGACTTGGTGCGGCTGATGGCCTTCACGCCATGCACCCACGGTCCGACGAGGACTGTGGTGCGCTGCGCGCCGCTGCGCGCGGCCACCAACCCGGCAAAGTTGTTCACGGCGCCATCGGGACCATAGGCTTCATCGTGCCAGCCGGAGAGATTGAGCACGGCGGCCTGGGTTTTTCCGAAATTGCCGCGCAGCTCGGCCCAATCCCACCAGGAGTCGGCGGGCGGATGGCGCATCCACTCGTAGTAAAAGGGCGCGACGTCTTTCAGGTCAGGCAGAGTGGAAAGCGGCAGATGATGGCGCATGCGATCGCGGGAGCGCTCCCACTCGGCGGCGACTTCGTCATCCGTGCGCGGCCCGGGGAGGTTCTTCCTCGCGCGGGTGTCGGGCGCGATGTTGTTCCAGATCCATCCGATCCAGGAGAGGTCGAAGACGCCGCCGGAATAAAAGAAGTTACGCGGCGTGTGGTAGGTCATGGCCGGCACCATGGCGACCAGATGCGGGGGCGATTCGAGCGCGGCCAGCCACTGTACCGCGCCAGGATAGGACAACCCGAAGGTGCCTACCTTGCCGTTCGACCAGGGTTGGGCAGCGGCCCACTCGATGGTGTCATAGCCGTCGCGGCCTTCATTCCGGTAGGCGACGTACTCGCCGCCGGAGTCGTAGCGGCCGCGCACGTCCTGGATCACGACGGCGTATCCGCGCTCCACCGCGCTGCGGAAGATGGTGTAGCTCTCGACAGCTTCACGGCGGCTGTAAGGAGTGCGATAGACGAGTGTGGGGAAGGGGCCGGGACCGCGCGGGCGCCAGACATCGGCGCGCAGGACCACGCCATCGCGCATGGGCACGGCGACGTCCGGTTCGCGGATGAAATCGTCTTGTGAGGATGCCGGGAAGGCAACCAGCACGAGGAAGAAGGCAAGGACTGTGATCCGCACGCGCATGAAACGCAGCAGCGTAGCACCTCGCGTTGGTGGCAACAAGGCAGTCAGGCCCGTTTAGCGCGCGCGAGATTGGTCACCAGCCAATGCATCAACGCCAGCGTGGTGGTGGCGACAATGATGAACAGCTCGTTGCGACCCATGCGCGTGACCAGGACCGCGCAGAAAGCCGTACCCAGGGCCACAAACAGCCACGCGGCCGGGAGGCGGAAGAGCGCGGGCGGCGCGTCCGCCTTTCGGCGGAACACAAGGACGGCGCCGCAGGCGGCGGCGTAGGTAAACAGGCGGGCGACGGCAGAGAGGGTAAGGTTCCAGCGGAAGTCGCCAATGACTGCCAGGATGAACGTCAGCAAGGCAAACACGACGATGGAGACGTGCGGTGTATGGAAGCGCGGGTGCACAGCGGCGAACCAGCGCGGGAAGTCACCGGCTTCCGCGAAGGCGTAGGTCAGCCGCGGCGTCACCAGCATGGTGGCGGTGAAGTAGCCGTATACGGAGAGCAACGCCCCCAGACTGATGAGCGCGGCGCCGGGCGCACCCAGGAAGACGCGGGCAGCGTCGGCGAGCGGGCGGGTGCTGTGCTCGGCTCCGGGCAACGTGGCGACCACCACGTATTGCACCAGCATGTAAAGAACTACGGCGCTGGCCAGGGCAATCCCCAGTGCCAGGGGCACATCGCGCTGCGGGTCTTTGGCCTCAGACATGGGGATAAGCACGGCCTCGAATCCGCCGTAGGCATAAACCAGCAGGATGACGACCGCGAACCAGTCTGCGCTCGAACCGCGGGGAGCCAGCGGCGGCGCAAGATCCGGCGTTGAGAACGCCAGCAAGGCGCCACCGATCACAACGAAGAGCACCAGCGGCAGGAGCTTGGTGACGATCAAGACGTCGCTGGCGCCGGCGCCGGCGCGCACGCCGCGGTAGTTGATGACCGCCAGGATGCCCAGGAGCAGCGCCATGATGGCCAGGCGTGAGAGGGGTTGCGAAGCGCGGGGCCAGAACTCGGCGGCGTACTGGACGAAGAGGTTGGCGTTAGCGGCCGCGGCGGCGATGCGAACCAGCCAGGCCAGCCATCCGATCTGCAGGCCGGCGAAACGTCCGTAGGCTTCGCGTGAGTAAAGGTATGGGCCGCCGGCTTGGCGGAATCGCGAGGCCACTTCGGCGAAGCAGGCCATGATGACGCCCATGCCGGCGGCGGCAACGGGATAAGCCCAGAGCCCGGCTCCCCCGAGGTGTTGCGCCACCAGCGAGGGCAGCCCGAATACAGCACTCCCGATGGTGGCATTCAGCATCAAACCAACCAGGCTCCAACGCCCGATGTCGCGCAACAAGTGGGTCGGTTTGGTCCCGGCCATAGCAGGAAGAGAAAGTGCGCCGGGAGTGTACCATCGGGAGAGGCGATAAGCCCAAATAATTCAATCAGATGCGGGTGTTACTTTGGGACTAAGCCCGCCCGCCCTTCTGTAACGTTTTCAAAACGGGAGGGTTACCCGATGCTATAGGCAGTAAGACGGAACTTCTCGCACCTTTTCCCCAAGGTGAGGGGCACAAGGCTCGCGGAGGGAACGAGGCACGGACCAAAATGGCGACTGCTGCAGGGTCAGCAGGCAGAACGGGACAAGGGCCGCGGGCAACGCGATTCCCGCTGAACCTCCCGCTGCGTTACCGGCGTCCGGGTGAGCCGGACTGGCACGAGGGACTGACGGAGAACATCAGCCGGTCCGGGGTGCTGTTCCGAGCGCAAGACGCGCTGGAACCGAAGACGCCGGTGGAACTAACGGTCCTGCTCCCTGCGGGCACGTTTGGCGCCGGGGCGGTGGTGAACTGCGGCGGATTCATCGTGCGCACGGTTCAACCGACGGCGCCGGAAACGCTTCCCGGCTTTGCGGCCGCGATTTCCGACTACAGCCTGCAGGCGCAGATGCGCGCAGCCATGGAACCGCGGCCGCACACCGAACACGGCCTGCGCCTGATGGTGCAGCAGCTTCCCGTCATCCTGTGGACCACCGACCGTGAGCTCCGCATCACCTCGACGGCGGGCGCAGGACTGGCAGCGCTCAACCTGAAACCTACGGAAGTGATCGGCGTCCATCTGGCCAGCTTCCTGCAGATCGCAGAGCCCGATGCCGAAGCGGTACGAGCGCATAGTCGCGCGCTGCGGGGCGAGTCGGTGGCATTCGAGGTGCAGTGGGGCGGGCGGACTTTCCAGGCACACGTGGAGCCGCGGCTGGGTCCGCACGGCGAGGTCGAGGGGACGATGGGCATGGCGCTGGACATCAGCGAACGCCGGCAACTGGAACGGCAGTTCTTGCAGGCCCAGAAGATGGAAGCCATCGGGCAGTTGGCCGGCGGAGTGGCGCACGACTTCAACAACCTGCTGGCGATCGTGATCGGCTACACCGATCTGCTCATGGATGAACTGGAGCCTACCAGCCCGCTGGTGAAACACCTGAAGGAGATCCGCAAAGCGGGCGACCGCGCGGTGACACTGACGCGGCAGCTCATGGCCTTCAGCCGCAAGCAGGTGATGGAGCCCAGGGTGCTGGATCTGAACCAGGTCGTCACCGACACCGACCGCATGCTGCGGCGGATCATCGGAGAGGACATCGATCTGGTGGTGGTGCCGGGGCCCGACTTGTGGAACGTCCGCACCGATCCCGGCCAGATGGAACAAGTCATCATGAACCTGGCCGTGAACGCGCGCGACGCCATGCCGGGGGGCGGGAAGCTGACCATCGAGACGGCCAACGTGGAACTGGGCGAGGCGGATGCGGCGCAGCACGTCAGCATGAAGTCCGGTCCTTACGTCATGCTGGCGGTGAGCGACAACGGCGTGGGCATGACGCCGGAAACGCAGGCGCGGGTCTTCGAGCCCTTCTTCACCACCAAAGAGAAAGGCAAGGGCACAGGGCTGGGCCTGGCCACGGTGTACGGCATCATCAAGCAGACGGGTGGCTACATCTGGGTGTACAGCGAACCCGGCAAGGGGACGACGTTCAAGATCTATCTGCCCCGCGTGGCGGAACCCGTAGAGCGCAAGGACCGACCCTCCGGGGCGTGGAGTTCCATCGTGCCCCCCAAGGGAACGGAGACCGTGCTGCTGGTGGAGGATGAGGAATCCGTTCGCAAGCTGGCGCGAAAATGCCTGGAAGAGCAAGGCTACACGGTACTGGAAGCGGCGAACAGCGATCAGGCGCTGGAAATCTGTGACAAGTACGACCAGGCGATTCACTTGCTCATGACCGACGTGATCATGCCCGGCCTCGACGGGAGGCAACTGGCGCGGCGGGTCACCATGCTGCGCCCGGCGATCCGGGTGCTCTACGTCTCCGGCTACACGGAAAACACCATCGTGCATCGCGGCGTGCTCGATGCGGGCATCGCCTTCCTGCAGAAGCCGTTCCGGCCGCTCGATTTGGCGGTGAAAGTCCGCGAAGTGCTGGACGAGCCGAAAGACAAGCAAAACTGAGACAAGAGAAGGAGCGGCCCTGTAGGTAGCCCTCGCCCTTTCCTGCCTGCCTCGAGCTCACCTTTGCTACAATCCCTGCCCTCTTCCGGTCGTCAGTCTCTTCATCCAGGGGGCGGAAACCATGGAAATCACGCGCAGGGAGTTCAACCGGGCGGTGAGCCGGGGCATGGCGCTGGGCGCGACCGCCAGCGCCTTCCACTTTCTTGGCGCACCGCTGGGATTTGCTGAGGACGTGCTGGAGAGCGCGGCGGTGCGCAAGATCCATCAATACATCGCGGATCACCAGCCACAGCACATTGCGCGCATCCAGGAATTCTTGCGCCTGCCGAGCATTTCCAGTTGGGGATGGGGAACGCAGGTCAACGGGCGGGAGAATATGGCGGAGTGCGCCGACGCTCTGCTGGGCCTGTTCAAGCACATGGGCTGCCAGTGGGCCGAACTGGTGAAGACAGACGGCCTGGCCGGCGCGGCTGCAGGCTACGACTGCGGCGCGAAGAAGACCGTTTCGCACTACTTCATGTATGACACCCAGCCCTTCGACGAGAAGGAGTGGTCGTCGCCGCCGCTGGCGGCCAACGTGGTGGACCGGCCGCCCTTCGGCAAATCGATCCTGGCGCGCGGAGCCATCAACTCCAAGGGGCCACTGGTGGCGTTCCTGAACGCCTGCGAGGCCATCATCGCGGTAGAAGGGAAGCTGCCGGTGAACATCCTGTTCACCTGCGACGGCGAGGAAGAGCAGGGCTCGCCCCATTTCCACCAGGTGCTGGAGCCGTACACGGAAAGGCTGAAGAAATGCAGCGCGCACCTGGACGCCGGTCCTTCGCAGAACAGCCAGGGCCAGGTGAACATGAGCCTGGGGAACAAGGGCATCGCGTATTTCGAGCTGCACGCGCATGGAGCGAAGTGGGGTCGCGGGCCGCAGAAGATCCCCATCCACTCCTCGCGCAAGGCAATCCTGGATTCGCCCACATGGCGGCTGATCGAAGCGCTGCGCACCATGTTCGACCCAGGGTCCAACCGCATCCTGATCCCCAACTACTACGACGCCATCGTGCCTCCCAACGAAGAAGAAGAGATGCTGATCGCCACGTTGATCCAGAAGATCGGTGGTCGGGCGCTGGCCAGCGACAAGGAGAACTCCAAGGTGTGGATGAACAACTGGAGCGACGCCGAGGCCATCCGCCACCTGACCTTCGACACCAGCCTGAACATCGACGGCATCTGGTCGGGCTACACCGGGCCGGGCACGGCCACCATCCTGCCGGAGAAGGCGGCGTGCAAGATCGATTCGCGCCTGGTGCCCGACCAGGAAATCGACACGCAGATCGCGCTGGTCCGGCAGCACCTGGACAAGCAGGGCTTCACGGACATCGAACTGAAGAAGATGGGCGGCGGCGACGAGTGGGCGCGCACATCGGTGAAGGCGGCGCCGGTGCAGGCGGCACTCGCGGTGTACAAGCACTACGGCATCGAGCCGGCCATCTGGCCGCGCTCGGCGGGGTCGAGCCCGCAGGCACAGTACACGCGCCCGCCGCTGAACCTGCCGGCAGCCTCGGCGGGCATGGGGCACGGCGGCCGCGCGCACTCCATCGACGAGTACTTCGTCATCGAGGGCAATGCCCAGGTGGCAGGACTCGCCAGGTGCGAACAATCCATCGTGGATCTGCTGTACACGTACGCGAATTGGCCGGAGTAAAGGCGAACTGCGAACTGTGATCGGGTGATCTGCGAAGTCTGATGACCAAACGCCGCTGGTCCCGACGAAGCTTCTTGGGAGTGTGCGCAACCGGGCTTGCGGCACTTGGGTGGACGAGGCCGGGTGCGGGAGTTAGCAAGATGCACATCGCGGTAGTAGGCGCGGGCGTGTTCGGCGGGTGGACGGCGCTCTATCTGCGGCGCGGCGGCGCGCGCGTCACGCTGCTTGACGCATGGGGGCCGGGCAACTCGCGCGCCAGTTCCGGCGGGGAGACGCGCGTCATCCGCGCCACCTACGGACCGGACAAGATCTATACCGAACTGGTGGCAAGGGCGCTGAAGCTGTGGCCCGAGCATGAGGAAAGATGGAAGAAGAGGCTGTTCTATCCCACCGGAGCGCTGTGGATGGCGGGGAAGGACGACCGCTACGAGCGCGCAGCGCTGCCGGTGTTGCGCGAGTTCGGGCTGCCGGTCGAAGAGTTGACGGCGAAGCAGGTTGCGGCACGCTATCCGCAGATCAACGTCGAGGGCGTGGAGTGGGCCATCTTCGAGAAGGAGGCCGGGTATCTTACGGCGCGCGCCAACTGCCAGAGCATGCTCGACGGATTCCTGGAAGAGGGCGGGAAGTATCGCCAGACGTCGGTCACTCCCGGAGCGATCCAGGCGGGTCGAATCGGAGCTCTGCGGCTGGCCAACGGCTCTACGCTGGCCGCCGATATCTACGTCTTTGCCTGCGGGCCCTGGCTGCCGAAACTGTTTCCGGAGGTGCTGGGCAGCCTGATCCATCCCACGCGGCAGGAAGTGTTCTTCTTCGGCACGCCGGCAGATGATTCCCGCTACAACGAGGGCGCGCTTCCCGTGTGGATCGACAACGGCGAACGCATCTTCTACGGCATCCCGGGCAACCAGCATCGAGGTTTCAAAGTGGCCGACGACTCACGCGGCCCGGAGTTCGACCCCACCAACGGCGACCGCACCCCGACGCCGGAGCGCATCGCGGAAGCGCGGCGGTACCTGGGTGTGCGCTTTCCGGGGATGAAGGACGCGCCACTGGTAGAGGCGCGAGTGTGCCAGTACGAGAACTCACGCGACGGCCACTACATTCTGGACCGGCACCCGCAGGCGGAGAACGTGTGGCTGCTGGGCGGCGGCTCCGGGCACGGCTACAAGGTGGGGCCGGCACTGGGCGAGATGGCGGCCGAGGTGGTGTTGGGAAAGCGTGCGCCCGAACCCTTCTTCCAACTGAAGCGCTTCGCCCAGGAAGCGGCTGCCGATGGGCCGAAGTTCCGCTCGCAGCGACGCTTCGCCGACCGAACCACCAGCTAGCCAGACGCCGCCGCCGGCCGATTTCTCTGCCGCCAGCGGTCGAGAAACACGCTCCAAATGACCAGCATGGCCAATGCGATTCCACCGGCCCCTGCCTGAAAGACACGCAACTGCGGCACATAGCCCTTGAAGAATCCCCAGGGCTCGAAGGCCAGGTTCACGTTCAGTTCCGGCGGCGTCAGCCACGCGCTAACGGGGATGAGCCCAAGGTAGAGCAGCCAGGCCGAGAGCACCGTGTTCCGTGGAAGGCCGATGGAACGCACGTGCAGCCATCCCGCAAGCGGGGGCAGCACGTGCACCAGCACGGAGGTCGGGGAGATCCAGCGCTTGGTGATGCACTCGATGGCCCACATGGGGAATCCCAGGGCCACGTGGAAGAGGAACCCAAGGGCAATGGCACGCGTCCAGCCGAAAAGGAATCCGAGGGCGAGGATCAGGGACGCAACATGGCATCCCCACAGCATCTCCCAGCGGTAGGTTTCACCCTTGGACCAGGCGTGCAGGGCCAGCGAGAGCAAGACAGCCCACCCTGTCCACCGCTGCCTGCTGCGGCTGATCACGGCTTCAGCGCGCTTGCGGGCGCTGGATCACGCTCATGGCGGTGGCGATCATCCCGGCGATATCGCTCACGTTGGCGGGCATGATGATGCTATTGGCCGCCTTGGCCAGGTTGCCGAACTGGGTGATGTACTGCTCGGCCACCCGCAACTGGACTGCCTGCATCCCGCCCGGGCCTTCGATGGTTTCCGCCACCTTGCGGATACCCTCCGCGGTGGCGGTGGCCACGGCCAGAATCGCGGCCGCCTGGCCTTCGGCCTCGTTGATTTGCTGCTGGCGGCGCGCCTCCGAGGCCTTGATGACCTGCTGCTTTTCACCCTCGGCGGTGTTGATGGCGGAGTCGCGCACGCCCTCGGAAGTCAGAACGGCTGCGCGCTTCTCACGCTCGGCACGCATCTGCTTTTCCATCGAAGCCAGCACATCGCGGGGCGGCGTGATGTTCTTGATCTCATAGCGCAGCACCTTGATGCCCCAAGGCTCGGTGGCTTTGTCCAGCTCGCTCACCACCTGGTTGTTGATGTGGGAGCGCTCCTCGAAGGTGCGGTCCAGTTCGATCTTGCCCACCTCGCTGCGCAGCGTGGTCTGGGCGAGCTGCTGGATGGCAAAAAGGTAGTTGGAAATGCCGTAAGAGGCCTTATGGGCGTCGAGGACCCGCAGATACAGGATGCCGTCCACGGCCACCTGCACGTTGTCCCGCGTGATGCAGATCTGCTCCGGGATGTCCTGGGCCGTTTCCTTCAAGGAATGCCGGTAGCGGATGACGTCCACGAACGGCACCAGGATGTGGAAACCGGCATTCATTGTCTCGTGGTACTTACCCAGGCGCTCGACGATGTAGGCGTTCTGCTGCGGTACCACCACTGCGGTCTTCCACAGGGTGATGATGACCAGCAGAGCCAGGACGAAGGTGACAAATAGCGCCGGTTCCATATGTTCCCCTCCTGTCGCGGATCGACAGAACTTGAAATGTGAGTGCGCCGAGTCACTCGGCGCGAACGAACAATGTCAGGCCCTCTTGCCGCTCGACGATGCAACGCTGGCCGCGAGCCAGCGCAGTCTGGCCGATGTTGCGCGCCGTCCAGGGCGTGCCGCGCAGCTCTACCTTGCCGATCACGTTCACGGCGATGTCATCCAGCGCGCTGGCGACCTCACCCACAAGTACGTCCACTTCCTTTGGTTGGGACATGCCGAAGCGGGTCATCAGCGGCTTGCGGAAGAGCACCACGCCGACGATGGAAAACACGGAGAACAACAGCCACTGCAACCAGGGTTGGCCCGCCAGGTGGGCCAGATGGAGCAATCCCACGATGACGCCGGAAAGGCCGAAGAAGAAGAAGAAGAAGCTGCCGGGCGCCATCAGCTCCGCGAAGATCAGGATGAAGCCCAGGACCATCCAGGCCCACCACGCCATCGGCATCACCTCCCGCGCGGCGGAGAAATGTAGCACAAAGCAGCCAGAGCAGCGAGCAGAACCGGTCCGCGAAGCTTGACAAGGGTAGAGCATGGGGCTAGCTTCACCGCTCGGGTTTCGGTGAGCATGGATCTTCCGATTCACGATGTGCTCCTGGTAGGTGGCGGAGGCGCGGGCCTGCGCGCCGCCATCGCCGTGGCCGAAGTCAATCCGCGACTGAATGTGGCCGTGGTCTCCAAGGTCTATCCCATGCGTAGCCACACCGTCTCGGCCGAAGGAGGCGCGGCCGGCGTGGTCAAGCCGGGCGACTCACTCGACGAGCACGCCTACGACACCATCTCCGGAGGCGACTGGCTGTGCGACCAGGACGCCGTGGAAGCCTTCGTCCGCGAGTCGCCGCAGGAACTGCTGCAACTGGAGCACTGGGGATGCCCGTGGAGCCGCGATCCGGACGGGCACATCGCGGTGCGCGCCTTCGGCGGGATGAAGAAGATGCGGACCTGGTTCGCTGCCGACAAGACCGGCTTCCACATGCTGCACACCTTGTTCCAGACCTCGCTCAAGTACAACGCCATCACCCGTTACGACGAATGGTTCGTCACCCGCCTGCTGGTGGACGATGGCCGCGTGCAGGGCGTAGTAGCGATCGAGATCATGACCGGGCGCCTGCAGGCGATCGCGGCCAAAGCCGTGATCCTGTGCACCGGAGGCTGCGGCAAAGTTTTTCCGTTCACCACCAACGCCAACATCAAGAACGGCGACGGCATGGCGCTGGCGTATCGCGCCGGAGCCCCGCTGAAGGACATGGAGTTCATGCAGTATCACCCCACGGGGCTGCCGTTCACCGGCATTTTGATCACGGAAGCGGCGCGCTCCGAAGGCGGATACCTGGTTAACAAGGACGGCTATCGGTATCTGCAGGACTACAACCTGGGAACGCCGCAGCCCAAGCCGGTGCTGCGCTCGATGGAACTGGGGCCGCGCGACAGGCTCTCCCAAGCGTTCGTGAAGGAAGACGAAAAAGGCCGCACCATACCCACCCCGTACGGGCCGGTGGTCCACCTGGACTTGCGCCACCTGGGGGAGAAGCTCATCAACACCAAGCTGCCCTTCGTGCGCGAGCTCTGCCTGAAGTACCAGAACATCGATCCGGTGAAAGAGATGGTTCCGGTGCGGCCGGTGGTGCATTACACGATGGGCGGGGTGTCGACCGATATTCACGGCGCGACGCCGCTGGCCGGGCTCTATGCCGCGGGCGAAGTAGCCTGCGTGAGCATCAACGGCGCCAACCGGCTGGGATCGAATTCTTTGCCCGAGTTACTGGTGTTCGGCGCGAGGGCGGGGCGGGCGGCGGCGGAATTCGCTTCGACGCGTGAGGCGAGACTGAATCGCGTGGAGGCGCAGGCACTCGACGAAAAAAAGCGTGTCGACAAGCTGCTCGAAGGCACGGGCAGGCGCGAGCGCATCGCGACCGTTCGCGAGGCGATGCAGAAGGCGGTGGAGAAGGGCGCGGGCATATACCGCACGGGCGAGTCGTTGGCAGACGCCGCCAACCAGCTGCGCGCGCTGCAAGAGCGTTGCGCCTCGTTGCAACTCGACGACCACAGCCGCACCTTCAACACCGAACTGCTGGCGGCGCTGGAACTGGGCTTCATGGTGGATGTGGCGGAAGGCATCGTGCAAAGTGCGTTGCGGCGCACGGAGTCGCGCGGCGCCCACCAGCGAACGGATTTCCCCAAGCGCGATGATGAGAAGTTCCTGGCCCACTCGTTGGTGTACCGTAATGCGGATGGCTCGGCGCGGGTGGAGTACATGCCGGTGAAGATCACGCGCTGGCCGCCGGGGGAGCGGGTGTACGGACAGGCGGTGAAAGAGGCCTAGGCGATGCCGGATACCATTCTGCTGGAGATCGCCCGATATTCGCCGGAGCGCGACGCGGCGCCGTACTTCGAACGACATGAAGTCCCGTGCCCCAAGGAGTGGGTGGTGCTGGACGCGCTGAACTACATCAAGGACCAGCGCGACGGCTCGCTTTCCTACCGCTGGTCGTGCCGCATGGGCATCTGCGGAAGCTGCGGCATGATGGTGAACGGCGAGCCCAAGCTGACCTGCGCCACCTTCCTCACGAGCTACGCGCAGCAGGGGAAGCCGGTGCGCGTGGAGCCTCTGCGCTATTTCCCGGTGGTCCGCGACCTGGTGGTGGAAATCACCGACTTCATGCGCAAGCTGAAGAAGGTGAAGCCCTGGCTCGTGCGCCGTGAGGAAAAGCCGCTGGCGGAAGGCGAATACCTGCAGACGCCCGAGCAACTCGACGAATACAAGCAGTTCAGTATGTGCATCAATTGCCTGCTGTGCTATGCGGCCTGTCCGGTGGTGGGACTGGACCCGCTGTTTGCGGGGCCGGCCGCGCTGGCCCTGGCTCAGCGCTACAACAAGGACTCACGCGACCAGGGCGGAGACGAGCGGACGGACCTGCTTTCCGACCATGAAGGCATCTGGGGATGCACGTTCGTGGGCGAGTGCACGGCGGCGTGTCCCAAACACGTGGACCCGGCGGGCGCCATCCAGCAGTACAAGCTGCGCGCTGCCGGCGAGTGGTTCAAGAAGTTCCTGATGCCCTGGGGGACCAGGCCATGAGCGCGCCGCAGTACACGGAATATCATCCGCGCTGGTATCGCAAGCGGGTCTCGACCTATTGGTGGCTGGGACGCTGGCCGTACCTGCGGTTCATCCTGCGCGAACTCACCAGCTTGGCCGTTGCTTACGCCGTGGTGCTCACGCTGGCCCAGGTCTGTGCGCTGGCGGCGGGACCGGAGCCCTACGCCGAGCTGCAACAGTTTCTGCGGAATCCTTTCATGGTGGTGGTGAACCTGCTGGCGTTGGCCTTCGCGCTGTTTCACACCATCACCTGGTTCAACCTGGCGCCGAGCGCCATGGCGGTCCGCTGGCGCGGCCGGCGCCTTCCGGACGCGATGGTGGCGGCTCCCAACTACGTGGCCTGG
>DATIGQ010000196.1 GCA_035454605.1 Terriglobales bacterium | reverse complement strand
CAGGAAGAACAGCGACCAGCGGAATCCGCTGTACTCGGTGTGGAAGCCCGCCACGAGTTCGGATTCGGCTTCCGGCAGGTCGAAGGGGGCGCGGTTGGTTTCCGCCACCATGGCCACGCAGAAGACGAAGAAGGCGATCAGGCCGAGCGGGAAGAACTTGAACAGGAACCAGACACCTTGAGCTTCCTGGGCGCGCACGATGCCGATCATGCTGAGGGTTCCGGTGCCGGTGGCCATGCTGCTCATGATCACGGCGGAAACCACGGCCAGGCCCATAGCGACCTCATAGGAGACCATCTGCGCGCTGGACCGCAAGGAGCCGAGCAGCGGGTAGTGCGAGTTGGAGGCCCAGCCGGCCATGATGACGCCCAGGGTGCCCAAGGACGACACGCCCAGCATGAACAGCAGGGCGATGTTCATGTCGGTGACGGCGTGCGTGGGCCCGAAGGGGATGACGATGTACACGGTGAAGGCGGTGATGACCACGGTGACCGGCGCCAGCCAGAAGACGACGCGGTCGGCGCCCTGGGGCATGATGTCTTCCTTAATCAGGAGCTTCAGGGCGTCGGCGATGGGCTGCAGCAGGCCGTGCGGGCCCACGCGCATCGGTCCCAGGCGCACCTGCATGTGGGCCAGGATCTTGCGCTCCAGCCAGTTCATGGCGATGACCGCGATGGAAACGCCGGTAAAGATGAGGATGATGTAGATGAGCGCCCAGAGGACGTTGCCGGCTTCGCCGGGAGTGACGTTCTGGCCGAGGTATCCGAGAACGTATTCGCGAAGTTCAGCCATCAATCACCGATCCACTTCTCCCAACACGATATCAATGGTGCCGATTACGGCGACAACGTCGGCGATCATCAGGCCTTCGACCATCTTGCCCAGCGCCTGCAGGTTGACGAACGAAGGCGGGCGCACGCGCACGCGGTAAGGCTGCGTGGAACCGTCGCTCACAATGAAGTAGCCCAGTTCGCCCTTGGGCGCTTCGATCGAATGGTAGATCTCGCCCACGGGCGGCTTCAGCACCTTGGGGATCTTGGCCATGATGGGGCCTTCGGGAATCTTCTCCACCGCCTGGCGGCAGATGCGCACCGACTGGTGCATCTCCGCGATGCGCACCAGGTATCGGTCGTAAGTATCGCCGTTCCCGCCGGTGGGAATCTCGAAGTCCATCTCAGAATAGGCGGCGTAGGGCTGCGCCTTGCGCAGGTCCCACTTGACGCCGGAAGCGCGCAGCACGGGGCCAGTCACACCGAAAGCCTTGCAGTCGTCGGCGGAGATCACGCCGACGCCCTTGGTGCGCTCCAGCCAGATGCGGTTGGTGGTCAACAGGGTTTCGTATTCGTCGATCTTGGGAGTGACGAAGTCGCAGAACTTGCGCACCTCGTCCTCGAAGCCGTCGTAGGTCTCATACAGGCAGCCGCCGATGCGGAAGGCGTGGGTGGTGAGGCGCGCCCCGCAATATCTCTCGAAGATCTTCAGGATCTCTTCGCGGTCGCGGAAGGTGTAGAACAGCGGCGTGATGGCTCCGATATCGAGGGCGTGGGTGCCCAGCCAGAGCATGTGGCTGGCCATGCGATTCAGCTCGGTGAGGATGGTGCGGATGTAGCGGGCGCGGGGCGGCGCCTCCACGTTCATCAACTTCTCGACCGCTTCACAGTAGCCCAGGCCGTTGGAGACCGCGGCCACGTAGTCCATGCGGTCCACGTAGGGATTGAACATGGCGTAGGTGCGGTTCTCGGCGATCTTCTCTACGCCCCGGTGCAGGTAGCCGATGACGCACTCCGTCCCCAGAACCCTTTCGCCGTCGAGCTTCAGGATGACGCGCAGCACGCCGTGGGTCGAAGGGTGCTGCGGACCCATGTTGAGGATGATCTCGTTGGCGTCCAGATGGGTCTGGTCGGGGTCACGCAGGTCCCAGGAGGGGAACTTGGTGGTGACGTCGCTCATTGTCCGCTCTTGATCCCCAGGTTGATCTGCACCCACTCCTGATCCTGTTGAATGATGCCGTAATCCTTGCGCAGCGGGTGGCCCTTCCAGTCGTCCGGCAGCAGGATGCGCCGCATGTCCGGGTGGCCCTCGAACTTGATGCCGAACATGTCGTAACACTCGCGCTCCAGCCAGTCGCAGGTAGGCCAGAGGGCGGTAGCCGAGGGCGCGGTCTCGGCGTCGGCGATGCGCGTCTTCACCCGCATGCGTTCGTTGCGCGCGAAGGAATAGAGGATCCAGACGACGTCGAACTGCTTGTCGCGCTCGGGATAGTGGACGGCGGTCACGTCCACGCAGTAGTCGAACTGCTCGTCATCCCGCAAGAGTCGCAAGACATCGTGAGCGATGGAACGGTCCACGACCAGATAGTTCTGCTTGAGGTACGCTGCGGCTTCGGAAATGCCGGAGCCGAAACGCTGCTTCAGGCGCGCCACCATCTCCGATTCCCAGGGCTCGGCGGTGGGCCCGGCGGGTTTGGGCGGCGGGGCGTGGGCAGCAGGCTTTTCCCCTGCGGGGGCCGCAGGTGCGGCCGGTTTCTCTCCGGCAGCAGCAGTGGGCTGCGCCGCCGGCTTTTCGGCGCCTTCGGGGGAGGGCGGAGTGGGCTTGGTTTCGTCGGCCATTCGTGGCAGAGGTGAACCGGCTGGCTAACGACAGGAACAGAGTTTTGTAACAGCCGGGCCCGACAGTGTCAATTGTATCCGCGAACCGGGGTCAGCGATTTGCGAAGTGAGTTTGCTGAGCGGAAGGCCCACCGCGGCTGCTTGACGTGACCGCTTGCACCGTGCTCTAGTGGCACGACTTATCAACGCAAGTCGACTTCCAGCAAGACTCACACGAGGAGGTAATGATGAAGTTCTTCACCTTTCTCGCTGGACTCGCGTTTGTTTGCCTCTTGGGGGCGACGGTCGCGCAAGCCGGCGAGAAGAGCGACAAGGAGCTGATTGCCGAGGCGGAGAAGGCCGCGCCCGAGGTCATCAGCGAGCACGCCACCATCAAGACAGCAGACGGCAAGGTGCTGAGAAAGGGCACGAGCGACTGGACGTGCTATCCGGGCACCAAGGCCATTGGGCCCATGTGCAACCAGGCGCAGTGGGACGCGGTGCTGGCTGCTTTGACGAAACGCGAGCCCATCCAGATCAAGGAGCTCAGCGTCTCTTACATGCTGGCCGGCGAGGGCGACGCCGTCGGGGTGAGCAACTCCGATCCGTTTGCCGCCGACCCCAAGAGCGCACACGACCACGTCAAGGAAGGACCGCACCTCATGATCGTGGTGCCGGACAAGGCGGCTCTGGAGGGGCTTTCCACCGATCCGAAGGACCCGGTGTACGTGATGTGGAAGGGGACTCCCTACGCCCACATCATGGTCAAGATCGCTGCAGAAAAGTAATCTTCGGTCGGTTCGTTTCGGAAGGCTTTCCCGGGACTGCGGCTGCGCGGCAACAAAGTTGCCGCGCACCTGGCCCTGGGCTACTTTCAATCGCCCCCCGACACGGCTGAGCGGTGCCCGTGCCCGATGTAGCTCCTGAATCCGCGGGCATGCGGAAGTTCCATCAAGTTAGATCACGCGATGGCTACACCCACTCCAGGGCGCCCTTCTTCCAAATCCAGATGTAGCCGACCACCAGGATGCCGAGGAAGATCATCATCTCAACGAAGCCGAACAGACCAAGCAGCTTGTACTGGACGGCCCAGGGGAAGAGGAAGATGGTTTCGACGTCGAACACCACGAACAGGATGGCAACGATGTAGAAGCGCACGGAGTAGCGGCCGCGGGCGTCGCCGATAGGGTCGATGCCGCACTCGTAAGGCAGGAGCTTGCCCTTCTCTTTGGGATTATCCGGGCGGACGAGCTTGGCGATGAGCAGCGTGACCACGGGGATGGCCAGGGCCACGACCATGAAGAGAAAGATGGGAACGTAGTTTTGCGGCATGGCGAAAACATCCTACATCTGCCATGCGCCAGGTGGGAAGTGGCTTTTGGCTTTGGCTTTTGGCTCCTAGTTCTTGGTTCTCTTGCGCCTCCCTATTGCCTGATAAGCACCCAGCGTTCAGCCATCCGCACGCAGCCAAGAGCCAAGAGCTAAAGGCCAAGAGCCGCGGGCCCATCCTTTATAATCCGTCCTTTGCGTTTTGACGTGCGGACCGGCCCGTGTCCCTGGACGAAAAAATCTACGAATTGCGGCGCGAGAAGCTGAAGCAGATCGAGGCGCTGGGCTTCGTCTGCTATCCCTACCGCTTCGAGACCACACACACGCTGCCGCAGATCCTCGATACCTATTCCGCGAAAGCCGCGGAGGAACTGGAGAAGCCGAGGGTCGAGGTGAAGATTGCCGGCCGCATCATGGCCTTGCGCCTGATGGGCAAAGCGGCCTTCGCGCACCTGCAGCAGGACGGCCGGCGATTGCAGATCTACGTGAAGAAAGACGCGGTGGGCGAGAAGGGCTTCGCGCTCTTCCAGTTGCTGGATATCGGCGACGTGGTGGGCGTCCGCGGCTACCTGTTCCGGACCCGGACCGGGGAGCTGACCGTGCACGTGGACGAGGTGGCGCTGCTGGTGAAAGACCTGTTGCCGCTACCGGAAAAATGGCACGGCTTGCAGGACGTGGAGCTGCGGTACCGGCGGCGGTATCTCGACCTGGTGATGAATCCGGAAGTGCGCGAGGTCTTCCTGAAGCGCAGCAAGATCGTGCAGGCGCTGCGCAAGTTCTTCGATGCGCGCGGGTTCGTGGAAGTGGAAACGCCGATGATGCAGCCCATCGCGGGCGGCGCAGTGGCGCGCCCATTCATCACGCATCACAACGCGCTCGATCTCGACCTGTACCTGCGCATCGCGCCCGAACTCTACCTGAAGCGGCTGGTGGTGGGCGGACTGGAGCGCGTCTACGAGATCAACCGCAACTTCCGCAACGAGGGCATCTCCACGCAACACAACCCCGAGTTCACCATGCTCGAGTTCTACCAGGCCTATGCCGATTACAAAGACCTGATGGACCTGACCGAGGAGATGTTCCCGTTCGTGGCGCAGGAAGCCACCGGCTCCACGCGTGTGACCTACCAGGGCGAGGAGATCGACTTCGGCAAATGGCAGCGGCTGAGCATGCGCGAGGCCATCATCCGGTACTGGCCGGAAACGGCGGGCGCGAAGCCGGAGATGAGCGACTTCGCGGCGGCGGAATCGGTGGGCCGGCTGGTGCAGCGCTTCAACGCCGCGCATGCGCACATGCCCTACGATCCGGATGCGCCGGCGGGCAAGGTCATCGCCGACCTGTTCGCCGCGGTGTGCGAGGTACACCTGGTGCAGCCCACCATCATCTATGACTTCCCCGTCGAAGTCTCGCCGCTTTCCAAGATCAAGCGCGACGAGCCCGACTGGGTGGAGCGCTTCGAGGTGTTCATCGGGCGGCTGGAGTGCGGCAACGCCTTCAGCGAGCTGAACGACCCCGAGGATCAGCGTCGCCGCTTCGAGATGCAACTGGCGCAACGCACGAAAGGCGACGAAGAAGCCCACGTCATGGACGAAGATTACGTCCGCGCGCTGGGCTACGGGCTGCCGCCCGCGGCAGGATACGGGGTCGGCATCGACCGGCTGACCATGCTGCTGACCGATTCGAAATCCATCCGCGACGTCATCCTGTTCCCGCTGCTGAGACCGAGGAAGGCGGAAGAGGAAGCCACCGAGGAGACGGAAGGCGCGAAGTGATGTGATTCGCTCTGGCCGCGGTTGGGTTTCACGCGCGGTTCGTGAAACAATGCCTTCCTGCCGATGGTGTTTGGCGGCCTCAAACTCTTCCTCGAACGGACGATTGCCATGCGAATCGTAAGACTTCTTGTCGCCCTGCTCTTCTGCTCGTCTCAACTTCTTGCTCAAAGCACAGCGCCGGAAAAGAAAGCGGACACTCCCCCGGAGACTCCGCTGAAGGCGCTCCCCTACATCCCCAGCCTCGACGTCAGCGCCATGGACCGCAGCGTGAACCCGTGCGTGGACTTCTACAAATTCTCCTGCGCCGGCTGGGAGAAGAAGAATCCCATTCCGGGCGACCAGGCGGCGTGGAGCGTTTACGGCAAGCTGAATGACGACAACTTCCGCTTCCTGTGGGGGATCCTCGAGGATGCCGCCAAGCCCGATCCCAAGCGCGCCAAGGTGGAGGCGCAGATCGGCGATTTCTTTTCCGCCTGCATGGATGAGAGCGCCATCGACAAGCGTGGCGCGGCGCCGCTTCAACCTTCGCTGGATGCCATCGCAAAGATGTCGTCGAAAGAACAGATCGCCGGCGTGCTGGCACGCGAGCACATGAACGGCGGCGCGGGCATGTTCAACTTCTTTTCCGAGCAGGACGCCAAGGACTCCACGCAGTACATCGCCGCGGTGTATCAGGGCGGCCTGGGCCTGCCCGACCGGGACTACTACGTGAAGGACGACGGCAAGTTCCCGGAGATCCGGGCCAAGTACCTGGAACACGTGCAGAAGATGTTCGAACTGCTCGGGGATGCGCCGGAAAAGGCCAAGGCCGGGGCGGAAACCGTGACGGCCATTGAGAGCGCGCTGGCCAAAGCTTCGCTGACGCGGGTGGAGCGCCGCGATCCCTACAAGAACTACCACAAGCTCAAAGTAGGAGAACTGGAGCAGAGCGCGCCCAGTTTCGGCTGGCAGGGGTACTTCGCCGGCAGCGGGCTGCCGGGACTGAAAGAGCTCAATGTGCAGCACCCGGCGTTCGTCGCCGAACTGGAGAACCAGATCAAGTCGCACAGCCTGGACGACTGGAAGACCTACCTGCGCTGGCACGCTGTGCGCAGCCAGGCGCAATTGCTCTCCAAGCCGTTCCGCGAGGAGAACTTCAACTTCTACCGGCGGTATCTGCGCGGAGTGCAGGAGCCGCCGCCGCGCTGGAAGACCTGCGTCCGCCGGGTGGACAACGACCTGGGCGAAGCGCTGGGGCAGGCCTACGTGGCGCGCGCCTTCAGTCCGCAACTCAAGGCGGACGCGCTGGAGATGGTGAAGCGCATCCAGGCGGACATGGAGGTGCGCCTGAAGGACCTGGACTGGATGAGCCCGGAAACCAAGCAGCAGGCGCTGACCAAGCTGCGCACCATGGTCAACAAGATCGGCTACCCGGACAAGTGGCGCGACTACAGCTCGGTGCGGGTGGAGCGCGGCGACTACTTCGGCAACGTCGAGCGGGCCACGCTGTTCGAGAACAAGCGGCAGCTCGACCGCATCGGCAAGCCGCTGGACCGCGGGGAGTGGTTCATGACGCCGCCCACCGTCAACGCCTACTACAACCCGCAGATGAACGACATCAACTTCTCCGCCGGCGTCCTGCAGCCGCCGCTCTACGATGCCAAGCTCGATGACGCGCCCAACTACGGGAACACCGGCGCCACCATCGGACACGAGCTCATCCACGGCTTTGACGATGAAGGCCGGCAGTTCGACGCCCAGGGCAACCTGAAAGACTGGTGGACGGCGGAAGACGACAAGAAGTTCCGCGAACGCGCCGCCTGCGTCATCGACCAGTACTCACAGTACGTCATCGTGGACGACATCAAGATCAACGGCAACCTCACCGCAGGCGAGGACATCGCCGATCTGGCCGGGGTCATCCTGGCGTGGGATGCGTGGAAGGAAAAGACCAGGAACGCACAGCTCGAATCGCGCGACGGTCTTACGCCCGAACAGCGTTTTTTTGTCGGCTACGCGCAGTGGGACTGCAACAACGAGCGCGACGAGAACAAGCGCGTCAACGCGGTCACCAATCCGCACTCGCCGGGAGAGTACCGCATCAACGGGGTGGTGGTGAACATGCCGGAGTTCGGCCAGGCCTTCGCCTGCAAGGCTGGCGACCCCATGGTCAAGCCGGCGGACAAGGTGTGCAAGATCTGGTGAGGACCGAAGGCCTTCGGACCCGGCCGTGGAGCGCGGCAGGCGGTGTTTACCCTTGACACGATGAGCGAACGCGACTAGCGTTTCCCCACTGTTTTCGCGCACCGGAGCGCCCGGTTGTCATCCAAGGGCAGCCGGAGAGTGCGCTGTGCCCCCCTCTGCGCTCCGCCAAGGAGGCGTGGCGATTTCGATGCCGGCGGACCCCCGCAACAAGCCATTCGACAAGGACACGCTGACTCCCAGCCCGGATCAGTCTTCTCCGCCGTCATCTTCGGACGAGGGCACCGCAACCACTGCGTTCATGGGCAGCGGATTCGAGATCAGCCCGCCCCTGCTGCCACAAGCGGGAGAGATGGTGGCGCACTATCTGGTGCTTGAGCGGCTCGGCTTTGGCGGCATGGGGGTCATCCTGAAGGCACAGGACGCCAAGCTGAACCGCTCGGTTGCACTCAAATTCCTGGCGCCCCAGCTTTCCCGTGACCCGGCGGCGCTGCAGCGCTTCTACCGCGAAGCGCAGGCGGCTTCGGCGCTGAACCATCCCAACATCTGCACCATCCATGACGTAGCCGAGCAAGGACCCTATCACTTCATCGTCATGGAATTGCTGGAAGGCACGACGATGCGGGAACACATCGGCAGCCGCCCACTACCGCGCGACCAGTGCATGAACTTCACCTTGGCCATCGCCGATGCGCTCGAAGCAGCCCACTCGCAGGGCATCCTACACAGGGACATCAAGCCCTCGAACATCTTCGTCACTACGGCCGGCGTGGTGAAGGTACTGGATTTCGGGTTGGCCAAGTTGCTGCCGCGCCCGCTGACCGAAACCGAACCCAGTGGCAATCCCCTGACGCATGCCGGATCCGCCATGGGCACCATCTCCTACATGTCGCCGGAACAGGCCCGGGGAGAAGCGCTGGACGTCCGCTCCGATATCTTTTCCTTTGGCGCAGTGTTGTACGAGATGAGCACCGGAGCCTTGCCGTTCCGAGGGCAGACTTCGGCCCTGGTTTTCGACGCCATCCTGCACCACCGCCCGCCACATCCCATGTCGGTCAACCCAGACTTCCCTGCCGGCCTGGAGCGAATCATCAATCGGGCGCTGGAAAAGCGTCGCGCGGAACGCTACCAGTCGATCAGCGAAATGAAGGCCGATCTGCGCAAACTGAAGGAGCGGATGGACTCCGGCCTGGTCTCAGCGGCCACCGCCTTGGCGCAGGCAGAACAGGAGCGCAAGCGCAAGCGGCGGCGCATGCAAGCGCTGGGCGCCGTCCTGTTGGTCCTGGTTTTGGCGGAGGTGTTGGTCTTCGAGTTGCTCCCGCTGTATCGGCCCTCATGGCAGGCGACCGTCGCCTCGACGGACGCCGCGACTTACGACCGCTACCTGAAGGGAATTGAGGATGCAGCCACGGCGGACCAGGCACTCGGCTTGGTGACGGCGCTGAGCAAGCTGGGCCGGGAGGAGCAAGCGTATCAGGCATTGCAGGGCTTTCTCCAAGCACACCCGGGAGCGACCGAGGCGCGTATCCGGTACGCAAGCTGGCTGGTTGGCAAGAAGAGGCTCGACGAAGCTACCGCGCAGTACGAGGCTGTTCTGAAAGCCAATCCCGCCGACGTCGAGACGGAGATCACCATCGCACGGCTGAACTCCTGGCAGAAGAAGTACGCCGAGGCTCTCGTTGGCTACGACAGGATCCTGCGGCAGGATCCCGACCATTACGACGCCCGCGTGGGCAAGGCCTTCACCCTCCTGTGGATGGGAAGAAGAAATGAGGCTCGGCCCTTGCTGGAAAGCGCCCTGCGTGAACATCCCGACGACACGGAAGTAGGAGCGGCACTTCGTACCTTCAACGCCGAACCGTCACGCTGACCAAGACCAGAAGCAGAGTATCCGGCTGGCCGCTACGCTTGCAGAAGACGTCGCAGCTCCTCCAGACACCGCGCGACGTCCTCCTCGCCGTTGAACACGTGTGGGGCAAAGCGTACGGCGCCCAGGCGCGAGGCGCAGACGATGCCGCGCTCGCGCAGCGCAGTGACGATCTCGCCTGCGGGCCGTCGCGGAAAACGGGCGGCCACGATTCCGGCGCGCTGCGAGTCTTCGCGCGGCGTGACCAGGCGCGCGCCCATCCCTTCCAGTCCATCCATCAACATTGCGGCGAGAGCGAGGTCGTGCTGCTGGACGCGCTCGATGCCGAGGTCGCACAGGTAGTCAATGGCGGCAGCCATGCCCAGGCCGGCGCCATAGGCCACGGTGGCGTACTCCATGCGGCGGGCGGCGTCGGCCAGGTCGATGGCGGTGGCGTCGAAGGCGAAGGTCACTTTGGTGGAATGCCAGCCCACGAAGGGCGGATCGAAGGCGCGCCAGATATCGGGATGGATGTAGCAGAAGGCAGCGCCGCCGGGGCCGCACAGCCACTTGTAGGCGCTCGACAGGACGAAATCGAACTTGCCCTTGCGCACATCGAACGGCACTACGCCCGCCGACTGCGTCGTGTCCAGCACCAAAAGCGCGCCGTGCGCGTGCGCCAGATCGGCGAGCTGCACCGCGTCCAGGCGATGTCCGGTGGCGTACTGCACCTCGCTGACGCAGATAGCGGCGGTGTTCTTGTCCACCAGGCGCGCGAAGGCGTCGATGCCAAATGATTCGGGATTCTCCTGCGCCCTGGCCAGGCGGACTTCGCAGCCGGTGTCTTTCGCGACCCGCAGCCAGGGATAGGTCACGCTGGGAAAGTCGATATCGGCGGAGACCACGTTCTTCCCTTTTCCCGGCTTCAGCCACCAGGCGATCTGCCCCAGGCACTCGGTGGCGCTGGTCATGATGGCGATGTCCTCGGGGTTGGCGTGGAGCAACCGGGCCACCGAGGCGCGCGCGCCGTCATAGACGCGGGCTTCGGTGGCATCGTCGAAGCTGACGGTGCCGGAACTCGCGATTTGGCGTTCAAAGGCTTGCATCTCGTCCATCACGTGGCTGGGCGTGACGGAGATGGAAGCCGAGTTGAGATAGGTGATGCCGGAAAGGCCGGGAAAATCGGCTGCTGGAGCTAATGCATTTCTCATGCGTTCTTCTTCTTGCGCGAGTGGCGCAGGGGCAGGATGCTACCACGAGGACACCCACACTATTTGTCTTGGTGACCCTATGGATCTGAGCAAAGTCGCTCTCATGCAGGCGACTGTTCCGGAGCGTGTCGAGTTCGCCGCCCACGGATGCATAATGAGATTGACCGGCGAAGCCCGAGTGCTCCTGGGAGGTAAACGATGCCGAATCCGCACTATTGCTGCACCACGCCGGGAGCGATTTGTTTCTGGTTCGCAGCGCTTGCAATCTTCTACGGAGTGGGTCTGCTTCTGGGCGTGATCTGGCCCGCGCTGGATGGCTACGAGAGCAGCATTCTGTTTGGCGCCATCGCCCTGGCGTGCTTTGCCAACTTCGCAAAGAATCGCACGGTTCACTGCGCCGTGACCGGACCGATCTTTCTGGCGGCGGCCGTGGCTGCGGCACTGAGAAGCGCGGGCGTCTGGAGTATGCCGGAAGGCGTTCTCTGGCCCCTGGTACTCATCGGCGTGGGCATCGCATTCGTCATCGAGTGGCGCGTTACCCGACAAGCGGGCTGATCCGCTCGTTCGTTCTCTCGGAAGGAACCCCAGGGAAAGGGCACGACCTCATCCAGGCGGTTCCGGCCCTATAATGCGCGGCCATAGCTTATGGAAGCTCCCGGCACTCCGGCCGCGCGGCGTCCGCTGAAATCGCGCCAAGCAGCGTGGGCCAAAACGCTAGCGGCGTGGCTCACGCGCGCCGGGGCGAGGCCCAATCACATCTCGCTCGCCAGCATCCTGTTCGCTGCTGCGGCGGCGGCCGCCCTGTACTGCGGACGCGATGCTGAACCGTCGCTGCGCATGGGGTTGTTCTTCGCCGCCGCCGCCGGAATCCAATTGCGCCTCTTGTGCAACCTGCTGGACGGCATGGTGGCGGTGGAAGGCGGCATGAAGACCAGGACCGGAGAGCTGTACAACGACATTCCGGACCGCATTGCCGATGCGCTGATTTTCGTCGCCGCCGGATACTCGCTCACCTGGCCGGCGTACGGTGCGGAATTGGGCTGGACTGCGGCGCTGCTCGCGGTGATGACCGCCTACGTGCGGGTGCTGGGCGGCTCGGTGGGGGTGACGCAGTACTTCATCGGCCCGGCAGCCAAGCAGCAGCGCATGGCCATCCTCACGCTCTGCTGTCTGGCGGCCATCGCGGAGACGGCGCTGGGATGGCCGCCCCGCGTGGTCGCTGTGGCACTGGCGGTGATCATCGCCGGGGAGATCGTCACCCTGGTGCGGCGCGTGGCGCGCATCGCGCGCGACATGGAAGCGCGGTGAGAGTCCATCCGCTGGCCAGCGTGCTCGCAGGCCTGGCACGGCTGATCAGCGGCGCCAACGCGCGCTGGCTGGACTGCGAGCCGTCGCTGCGCCAGCGCGTCTACTTCGCCAACCACACCAGCCACCTCGATTTCGTCGTGCTCTGGGCCTCGCTGCCGCCGGAGGTGCGGGCGCGCACGCGGCCGGTGGCGGCGCGCGATTACTGGGAAAAAGGACGCCTGCGCCGCCTGCTGGCACAGGATGTCTTCCGCGCCGTGCTCATCGAGCGCGAGTTCGCACGCGCCACGCCGGGCGAAGGCATGACGGCCGCCCGCAGCCTGATGGACCGGCTGGTTGAAGCCCTGGGTGAAGAGTCTTCCCTCATCCTCTTTCCTGAAGGCACGCGCGGCTCGGGCGAGCAGGTGGGAGCGTTCCGCAGCGGCCTGTATCATCTGTGCCGGCGCAAGCCCACTCTCGAGCTGGTGCCGGTGTACATGGAGAACCTGAACCGCATCCTGCCCAAGGGCGAGGTGCTGCCCGTGCCGCTGCTGAGTTCGGTGACCTTCGGACCGCCCCTGTATCTGCAGGAGGGCGAGGACAAGCGGGAATTCCTTGAGCGCGCGCGCCAGGCGCTGGTGAAGCTGAGGCCCGAATGAGCCTGCGCATCGATCACGACCTCGAACTCGTCTTCGGCGGCGTGCTGGCGGCGCTGGTGGTGGCCAGCGTGGTGGGCTGGATTCTTTCGCGCACGGTGAAGTCGGAAGCTGGGCGCGCGACCGTCCAAAATCTCAACGCCCGCACCCGCGCCTGGTGGGTGATGAGCGTGGTGTTCGCCCTTACCCTGGTGACGGGGCGAATCGGGTCGCTGGTGCTGTTTGCGCTGCTGTCGTTTCTGGCGCTGCGCGAATACCTGACGCTCGTGCCTACGCGCCCGGCCGATCATCGCACCCTGTTTTGGTCGTTCTTCGTCTTCACGCCGCTGCAGTACGTGCTGGTGGGCATCCAGTGGTACGGCCTGTTCACCATCCTCATTCCCATTTACGCGTTCCTCTACATCCCCACGCGCATCGCCATGGCCGGCGACACCGAGCGCTTCCTGGAGCGCGCTGCCAAGATCCAGTGGGGGCTGATGATCTGCGTCTTCTGCGTGAGCCACGCCCCCGGCCTGCTGATGCTGGAGATCCCCGGCTACGAGAACCAGAACGCCAAGCTGCTGCTCTACCTGGTGGTCGTGGCGCAGTTGAGCGACGTGATGCAGTACGTTTGGGGAAAGCTCTTGGGCCGGCACAAGATCGCGCCTCACGTCAGCCCCGGCAAGACCTGGGAGGGCTTCGTTGGCGGCGTGGCCACCGCCACCGGGGTGGGCGCGGCGCTCTACTGGATGACGCCGTTCTCGCCGCGGGCCGCGGCCGGCATGGCGCTCTCCATCACCCTGATGGGCTTCTTCGGCGGCCTGGTGATGTCCGCCATCAAGCGCGACCGCGGGGTGAAGGACTACGGCAGCTTCATCGAGGGCCACGGCGGCATCCTCGACCGCATCGATTCCATCTGCTTCTCCGCCCCGTTCTTCTTCCACCTGGTCAACTACTTCTACACGCCCGGCAGCTATCCCCTGCCCTGGCTGCGGTAGGGTTGTTTTGTGAGTGGAGCGATGGTTTGTGAGTAGGGATGGTCGAGGGAGGGCATGGTGAGCGCGGAAGGATTCGAACCTTCGACCCACGGCTTAAAAGGCCGTTGCTCTACCAGGCTGAGCTACGCGCCCCACATTCGCCAATCTAACATACGACGCGGGCGGAACGAGGGTGGGACCGGCGGCGGGGTGGAGGGCGCGGCAATTACCAAACTATTACACGGAAGGAAGCAGGTTTAGCTGGACGGGAGCGGTAGACCCAAGTAATGTGCATCAGGCCCCTGCGGGGGCTTTCGATGCCTAAGCGCCCACAAAGGACCCCCTAAACCCTACATGAGTGAAGCCGCTGCGGTTGTGCTCCGTCCCTGGGAAGAACCCTTCTGGAAGCCGGCGAAAGGACGCGAACTGGTCCTCGCCTACCTGGTGCTGATCCACGTGCTGGGAATCGTGGGACTCGTGCTCTATCCCATTCCCAGCCTGCCGGTGCTGACCATCACGCTGGTGGCGGCGATGCTGGGCGGGCTGGGCACAACGGTGTGCTTTCACCGCATGCTGGCGCATCGCACGGTCAAGCTGAACCCGGTGCTGGAAAACTTCCTGATCTTTTGCACCGTCTTCAACGGGTCGGGAAATCCGACCAGTTGGGTGGCGTTCCATCGGCGGCACCATGCGCGGTCCGACACGCCGGACGACATCTCCAGCCCAAAGCATGGCGGGTTCTGGTGGGCGCACCTCAGGTGGCTGTACCAGAATCCTCCGGAGAGCCTGGAGAAGTGGGCTCCGGACCTGAACAAACCCATCTACCATTTCTGGACGCGGATGGAGACGCCCATCGTGGTGGGATCGCTGCTATGCGGACTGTTTTTTGGCTGGGAGGGGTTCTTCTGGATGGGCGCGCTGCGCATGGTGTACTCGCTGCACGGGCAGTGCGCAGTGAACAGCCTGACCCACCTGGGCGAGCACAAGGGCGACTCCAGCAAGAACCTGTGGTGGCTGGGACCGCTGCAACTCGCGGCCTGGGGCGAGAACTGGCATCGCAATCATCATTCGCAGACCAACTCGGCGCGCTTCGGGTGGAAGTGGTGGCAGGTTGACATCGGGTGGTACTTCATCCGGGCGATGGCGGCGGTGGGACTGGCGAGCGATGTGAAAGTGCCGAAGAAACAGCTTGAATCAGTGAG
>DATIGQ010000195.1 GCA_035454605.1 Terriglobales bacterium | reverse complement strand
CGCTGAGCGAGAACTTCGGGATGCCGGCCTCCTGCGCCAGCCGGCGCAGGATATGCGAGGCCAGAAGCGCAATGTCCTCGCGGCGCTCGCGCAGCGGCGGCACGCGCACCGGGATGACCGCCAGACGGTAGTAGAGGTCTTCGCGAAAGGCGCCGTCGGCCACCGCCTGGTCCAGTTCCCTGTTGGTGGCGGAGATGACGCGCACGTCCACGGCCACTTCCTGCGTTCCGCCAACCGGGCGCAGGCTCCGCTCCTGCAATACACGCAACAGCTTGACCTGCATGGCCAGGCTCATCTCGCTGACTTCGTCGAGGAAGATGGTGCCGCCGCCGGCCGCCTCGAACAGGCCGTGCTTGTTCTGGGTGGCGCCGGTGAACGCGCCCTTCACATAGCCGAAGAGCTCGCTCTCCAGCAGAGTCTCGGGAAAAGCGCCGCAGTTGACCGAGACGAAGGGCTCGGCGGCGCGGGGCGAACAGGTGTGGATGGCGCGCGCCACCAGTTCCTTGCCGGTGCCGCTTTCGCCCTGAATGAGGACGCTGGAGCCGGTGGGGGCGACGGCACGCACCGTCTCCTTAAGCTTTTCCATGGGGGCACTGGAGCCGATGATGTTCTCCAGCGAGTTGCGGCTGGCGGCATCGCGCCGGAAGGCCAGATTCTGGCGGCGGAGGTTCAGGGTTTCGGTGGCGCGGGTAATGGAGAGGCGCACCTCATCCACCAGGTTGGTTTCCTTGAGGATGTAATCGAAGGCGCCGGCTTTTACGGCCTGGATGGCGGTCTCGAGCTCGCCGACGGCCGTCATGAGCACCACGGCGGAATCAGGCGAGGTCTGGCGGGCGAAGCGCAGCACTTCGATGCCGTCGGTGGCGGGCATCTTGATATCGGTGACGATGACGTCGTAGAGCGCGGACTGGATCTTCTTGCGGGCGGCGTCGCCGGAGGTAACGGTCTCCACCTTGTGCCCGTCCTTGCGCAGCATCATTTCCAGGAGCTGACAGGCGGAGACGTTATCGTCGCAGACCAGGATGTTAGCCACGGGACACCTGCTGTCCGGCGGCCTGCGGGATTGCTACCGGTTCGCCGGGGAGGTCGGCGCGCTTGATTTCGAGCAGGAACTCGGCGCCCTGGCCATCGGCAGAGTGCACGGAGATGCGGGCGTCGTGGGCCTGCACGATCTGGTAGACGATGGCCAGGCCGAGGCCCATGCCGCCTTCAAAGTCGGACTGGAAGGGCTCGAAGATCTTGTCCAGCTTGTCGGGGGAGATGCCGGCGCCGGTGTCGGCGAAGCGGATCTGCCACCAGCCGTCCTGGGGAGTGAGCGAGACGCTGAGGGTTCCGCCGCTGGGCATGGCGCGCACCGCGTTCTCACACAGGTTCCAAAACACCTGCTTCATGCGGTTGCCGTCCACCACGGCCGGCGCCGCAGCCGCCCCGTAACTACGGACCACCCGGAAGGGAGCGTGGGCAGGCTGGGGGCGGTTTTCCAGGAGCTTGAGCGTGTCCTCGAGCAGCGGCAGCAGGTCGTGCTGGGCGAACTCGTAGCCCTTCTCGCGGGAGTACGCCAGGAACTCGTTGATGATGTTGTTCAGCCGCTGCGATTCGCGGGTGACGATCTCTGCCAAGGTGCGCTGTTCCTCATCCAGCGGGGAATGCTCGGAGAGCGCCTTCACCGAGCCGGCGATGGAGGAGAGCGGATTCTTGATCTCGTGCGCAATGCCTTCGGCCATACGGCCGACGGCGGCCAAGCGGTCGCGCATGCGCACCTCACGCTCCAGGCGGCGGATGTCGGTGAGATCGTCGAAGGTGTAAACGTAACCGATGGTGCCGCGCTCGGGCACGGTAAGCGCCGAGGCGGTAACGGCGAACGTCTTTTCCCGGCCGCCGGGCGACTGGTAGCGGACCTCGCCGTGGGTGCGGAATGAACCCACCGCCGGCAGGCGGTCGAGAAAGAGCCGGTTCACGGGAAGCCCGAAGACCTCGCCGGCGCGGCGCTCCAGCAGGCGCTGGCCGGGGGCGTTGAGCAGGCCGATGTGGCCGTCGAGACCAGTGGTGATCAGGCCGCCGCTCATGGAGTTGATGATGTTCTCGTGCAGCGCCTGCAGGTTCTCCAGCGCGCCCGAGGCGTCCTGCAGTTGCACGTCCACCTGGCGGAGCTTCATGGCCAGGGTGCTGGAAAGATACGCAATCAGCAGGTAGCCGAACAGGTTGATGAAGATGGTGGCCTGCAAGGCCTTGAGGTCGGGACGAGTCACGGAATACGGACGGATCACTTCGAACACATAGGTCAGCTCCAGCAGCGCACCGTAACAGATGAAGGAGAGCGCGGCCACCAGGTAGGCCCAGGTGCGGGTCATCAGGATGCTGGCCACGATGACGACCAGCGGGAACAGGAAGATGTGGAAGTAGGAGTCGATGCCGCCCGTGACGTAGACCACGGCGGTTGCGAAGAGCAGGTCGGTGAAGACCTGCAGGCGGGCCTGCATGCGGTAGTCGTCCCAAAGCGTGACCAGCAGGGCGTAAAAGACCGCGATGGTGTACCAGAGCAGGATGACGGAAAGAAAGAGATTCTCCGGGACGTTGGTGCGGGTGAGCCGGATGATGGCCAGCTCGATGCCCAGCAGGAAGGTGATGACAATGATGCGCACCTTGACCAGCCAGGCCAGCCAGGTGCGCTCGTTGAATTCCGGTGTCATCCTTCAGCCCGGCCGCGGAGGGAGGGTCGAAGTCCGCGGAGGCGTCCCGGGCGGGGCCCGGGACGCCGTTCGAGTCTCAACCCGACAGTTTACCGATCATGGCAAACAGCGGCAGATAGAGGGAAATGATGATGCCGCCGACCGCCACGCCCAGAAAACCGATCATCAGGGGTTCGAGCAACGTAAGCATGTCCTTGGTGGCGCTATCCACTTCGTCCTCGTAAAAGTCGGCGATCTTCTGCAACATGGCGTCCATGGCGCCGGTCGCCTCACCCACGCCGATCATCTGCGAGACCATGTTGGGGAACACGCCGCTTTCGCGAAGCGGATCGACGATGGTGCGGCCCTGCTCGATCGCGCTGCGCACCTTCATGAGCGCTTCCTCCATCACGGCGTTGCCAGAGGTGCGGGCGGTGATGGAGAGGCCGTCGAGGATGGGCACACCTGAGGCAATCAGGGTGCCGAGCGTGCGGGTGAAGCGGGCGACGGCGATCTTGCGTAGCAACATGCCGATGATCGGCAGGTTGAGCAGGAACTTATCGAACATGTAGCGCCCGCGCGGGTCCTTGAGGAACTGCTTGAAGCCCCAGAAGGCGCCGATGCCAGCCGGAATGTACAGCCACCAGAGTTTGAAGAAGAAGTAGCCCAGGCCGCCGCTAATGCCCAGGACAATGCGGGTAGGCAGGGGCAATTCGACTCCGAGTCCGGTGAACAGGTTCTTGAAAATGGGTACCACGAAGATCATCAGGCCGGCCACCACCAGCACGGCGATGCTGATGACCGACACCGGATAGATGAGGGCGGACTTGATGGCCGACTTGAGCTTGACCTCTTTCTCCACATAGGTGGCCAGGCGCTGCAGAATCTGGTCGAGGATACCGCCGGTCTCGCCGGCCTCGATCATGTTGGTCTTGAGGTCGTCGAAGATGGCGGGAAACTGGCGCATGGCATTGGCCAGTGTGGAGCCGCCTTCCACCGAGGTGCGAACGCCGGTGAGCGCGCGCTGGAAGTTGGCGTTCTCCTGGTTGGCGGCCAGGATCTCCAGACACTGCACCAGCGGTAGACCGGCATCGATCATGACTGAGAACTGGCGCAGGAAGATGCCGATATCCTTAGTGGCCACCTTTCCGGAGCCGAACTTCGGCAAGGCGAACTCCTTGCCTTTCTCCTTGATGGCACTGGGAGTGATGCGCTCACGGCGCAGCATCTGGTCCAGCACCTGCTTGTTGACGGCTACACGCTCGCCGGAAACCTTTTGTCCTGCGGAATCCAGGCCCGTAAACGTGAACGTCGGCATATCCACCTCCCATGATTCGACTGCGTTGCGGCGCCTTCCTCGCTAACGCCGCATCGGCGGAACCGCAGCCCTGCCGGCAGCGCCCCGGTTGATCATCTCCTGCAGCTCGTCAGCGTTGGACGAGCGTTGGATCGCTGTTTCCAGCGTGATGAGCTTCTGGAAGTAGAGGCTGGCCAGCGATTGGTTGAACGTCTGCATGCCGAACTTGTCCTGCCCGGCCTGCATGGCGGAGTAAATCTGGTGAATCTTGTCCTCACGAATCAGGTTGCGTACGGCGGCGTTGGGAATCAGGATTTCCATGGCCATGCAACGGCCCTGGCCGCCGACTTTGGGCAGCAACGCCTGGCAGAGGATGCCCTCCAGCACCAGCGAGAGCTGAGCGCGAATCTGCGACTGCTGGTGCGCGGGAAACACGTCGATGACGCGATTGATGGTGGAGGACGCGGAGTTGGTGTGCAAAGTTCCGAAGGTGAGGTGGCCGGTTTCCGCGATGCGCAGGGCGGATTCGATGGTCTCCAGGTCACGCATCTCGCCGATGAGCACTACGTCGGGGTCTTCGCGCAGCGCGGCGCGCAGGGCGTTGGTGAACGACTTGGTATCGGAGTGTACCTCGCGCTGGTTCACCAGGCACTTCTTGTGCTGGTGCACGAACTCGATGGGATCCTCGATGGTGATCATGTGCTCGTGGCGCTCACTGTTGATCTTGTCCAGCATGGCCGCGAGCGTGGTGGACTTGCCCGAACCGGTGGGCCCGGTGACCAACACCAGGCCGCGCGGTTTCTCGCAGAGCTTGGCGACCACCGGCGGCAGGGCGAGTTGCGCGAAGGACTTGATCTCGAAGGGGATGACGCGGAAGACGGCGGCGGATGCGCCGCGCTGGTTGAAGCAGTTGGCGCGGAAGCGCGCCAGACCCTTAAGGCCGAAGGAAAAGTCCAACTCCAGGTTTTCCTCGAAGCGGTGCTTCTGGGCGTCGGTCATGACGCTGTAGGCCAACTGCTTGGTCTCCGCAGGTGTGAGCGGCGGCATGTCCAGCGGGTTCAGGTGGCCGTGCACGCGGATCTGGGGCGGCGAATTGGTGGTGATGTGCAGGTCGCTGCCGCCCATGTCGAGCATCTTCTTGAGCAGTTCGCTCAGGGTCGCGGTTGCCACGATGAATCTCTCCCTTTCTCCGTATCAGTGCACGGTCTCACGCGCCACTTCTTCGAGCGTGGTGACGCCGTCCATAACCTTGATGAGACCGCTGCGGCGCAGCGAGAACATGCCGCGCTCCACGGCCTTCTTCTTGAGTTCGAGCGCCGAAGCGCCCACCAGGATGAGCTCGCGCAGGTCATCATCCACTTCCATGACCTCATAGAGTCCGGCGCGGCCCTTGTAGCCGGTATTGTTGCAGGTGCCGCAGCCCTTGCCCTTGAAAATCTTGGCGGTCTTGGCTTCCTCGGGACCGAAGCCGGCCTCTACCTTGGCCTGGTAGGGCAGGTCGACCTCCTCGATGCAATCTTTGCAGATACGGCGCACCAGGCGCTGGGCCACGATGAGGTGCACCGAGGTGGCCACCAGGAAGGGCTCAATGCCCATGTTCATCAGGCGGCTGATGGTTTCCGGCGCTCCGTTGGTGTGCAGGGTGGAGAGCACCAAGTGGCCGGTGAGCGCAGCCTTGATGGCGATTTCCGCCGTCTCGAAGTCGCGAATCTCGCCCACCAGGATGATGTTCGGATCCTGGCGCAGGAAGGCGCGCAGCGCGGCGGCGAAGTTCAGCCCGATGGACTCCTTCATCTGCACCTGGTTGACGCCGGCGAGCTGGAACTCCACCGGGTCCTCGGCGGTCATGATGTTGGTGTCGGGAGTGTTCAGGCGGGAGATGGCGGAGTACAGCGTATTGGTTTTCCCCGACCCGGTTGGGCCGGTGACCAGAACCATGCCGAAGGGCTTGAGGATGGCGCGCTCGAACTTTTCCAGCGACTCGGGCTCAAAACCGAGCTTGGTCATGTCCAGGCGCAGATTCTCCTTGTCCAGCAGGCGCATGACGATCTTCTCGCCCCACAGGGTGGGCAGGGTGCTGACGCGGTAATCGAGCTGCTTCTTGCGGCCCCCGATCTGCATCTTCAGCATGATGCGGCCGTCCTGCGGCAGGCGCTTCTCGCTGATATCCAGCTTGGCCATGATCTTGATGCGCGAAGTGATGGCGTCTTTGAGCTTGGCGGGCGGCGACATGATGGACTGCAGCATGCCGTCAATGCGGAAGCGGACGCGGTATTCCTTCTCGTAAGGCTCGATGTGAATGTCGCTGGCGCCGCGCTTGACGGCGTCGGAGAGGATGATGTTAACCAGTTTTACAATAGGAGCTTCGTCGGCGGCCTTCTCCAGCTCGCCCAGAGCCAGCTCCGCTTCTTCCGCCTGGAGCTCGACGTCGGCGTCGCCGCCCTCCACCTGGGCCATGACCTTCTCCAGGTCCTCTTCGGCGGAACTGCCGTAGGCCTTCTCGATGGCCGCCAGGATGGCGCTCTCGGAGGCAACGACGGGCTCGATGTTGAAGCCGGTCATGAACTTGATGTCGTCCATGGCAAACACATTGGTGGGATCGACCATGGCGATGGTGAGCGAGGCGCCTACGCGGCTGAGCGGCAGGATCTGGTAGCGCTTGGCGGTTTCCTGCGGGACCAGCTTCACGACCGAAGAATCCACCTCGAAAAACTGCAGGTTGATAGCGGGGACGCCGTATTGCCGGGAGAGGAAATTGGTGACGTCGTCGTCGGTGAGGAAGCCCAGTTTGACCAGCGACGAACCCAGCCGGCAGTTGTTGTCCTTCTGATGCTTGAGGGCCTGCTCCAACTGCTCGTTATTGATGACCTTCTCTTTGACCAGAAGGTCGCCCAGCCTCTGTGACATGATCCGGTCTCTCCCCTCCGGGAACGCGCTGGACTCAGGCCCGCGCTGACGAAACCGGCGGCGCCACTACACACACGCCGCCACCGACTCACGCGGGGTGATTTTGGCGAATCGTATGCGGAGTGACAAGAAATGTCAATCAGCAGATGTTATGACAGTGGTAAACGTTAGCCGCCCCAGACCCGTTCTTCCGGCCACTTCCGTCGCTGCCCTTTCGGGTTGCAGCGCCTAGAATGCACTTTGTGGACCGCGAACCGGCTCTCCGCCACTACTACCGCGCATTGATATCCGCCTGGGGTCCACAGGGCTGGTGGCCGGCGAGGACTCGGTTCGAAGTCATCGTGGGCGCCTTTCTGACCCAGAACACGGCCTGGAGCAACGTGGAGAGCGCGCTCGAAGCGCTGCGCCGGGCGGGCCTGCTCACGGTGGCGGGCGTCCGGCGGGCGCCGGAAGCGCGGCTGGCGCGGCTCATCCGCTCTGCCGGCTATTTCCGCCAGAAGGCGCGCCGGCTGAAGAATTTTGTGCGGCATCTGGATAAGCGCTACGGGGGCTCGCTCGAACGCATGTTCGCGCGCCCGACCCACGAATTGCGGGCCGAGCTGCTGGCGCTCAACGGAATTGGGCCGGAGACCGCCGACTCCATTCTGCTTTACGCCGGAGGGCACGCATCGTTCGTGGTGGACGCCTACACGCGCAGGATCCTCGAGCGGCATGGGTTGGCCGGGAAGAAATGGCAGTACGACCGCGTGCGAGAGCTGTTTGAGCGGTCGCTGGAGAGTGAACCACCGTTTCGAGTTTCAAGTTTCGAGTTTTCAGAAGAAGCATCTGCTTTCCGCCGCGCCAAGTTCCACCCGCCAGCGACAAGCCCGACGGCGCGGGTTTACAACGAGTACCATGCCCTGCTGGTGCGCGTGGGCAAGCACCACTGCCGGAAGCAGCAGGCGCTGTGTGCCGGGTGCCCGCTGGAACCGTTCCTGGCCGCGAAGACCCGTCCAGCCGCCGCCCGCCGCGGAATATAATCGGAGGCACAACTCCGGCCGGCCCAGCCGGAGCGGGCCCTGTGTCTCCCGAACCGACAACCCGGAAGCCCGGCCGACGCCGTGTCGCGGTACTGATCGCGCTCGCCATCGGCATCTTCCTGCTGTTCGCGGTGGTCTTCTCGCAAGCCGCGTTCAACCTGACCTTCCTGCGGCCCTCCACCTCCGAGCAGACGCTGATCTTCACCGCCGTTTCCGCGCTGATCTTCCTGCTGCTGGTGGCGCTGACGTTCGTGCTGCTGCGCAACCTGCTGAAGCTGTTCGCGGAGCGGCGCGGGGGCGTGCTGGGCTCGAAGTTCCGCACCAAGATGGTGGTGGGCGCGCTGATGCTCTCCTTCGCGCCCGTGATCTTCCTCTTCTTGTTCGCCTACGGGCTGATGAACCGCTCCATCGACAAGTGGTTCTCCAGCCCGGTGGAGGAGATGCGCGAGAATGCCGGCGAAATCGCGGAACTGGTCTCCAGCTACGCCGCCCGGAACGCGCAAGGGGAAGCGGCGGCGATCGCCGCGTCTCCGGAAACGCAGCGCGCCTTCGAGACCGGCAACTTCTCCGGAGTGATGAGCGAGTTCCGCCGCCACGAGCCGACGCTCAAGGGGGGCTTCGCGCTGGCGGTCCTGGAAGACCATGCGGTGGCCAGCTTCCGCGCACCGGAAGCCTGGCCGGTGCTGCGCACCGTGCTGCCCAAGCCGGATGCCTCCGGCCGCCTGCCGCGCGAACCGTTCGCCTACAAAGGCACGGAGTACATGCTGGGGGAAGGGAGGGTGCTGGGCGGTGGGCGCATTCTGGTCGCCATGCCGCTGCCGGAAAATTTTTCCGCCACGCTCAAGAGCCTGGAAGAGAGCCGCCGCAAATCGCTGCAGTTGAGCGCCGAACGCAAGATGGTGCGCCGCACATACATGGGCATGCTCTGGCTGCTGACCGTGCTGGTGCTGTTCGCGGCCACCTGGTTCGCGCTCTTCCTTTCCCGGCTGGTCACGCGGCCGGTGGCGGCGCTGGCGGAGGCCACACAGCAGATCTCCGCCGGCCACCTGGACTATCGGGTGGAGGTGGCAGCGGCCGATGAGCTGGGTGAACTGGTAGCCAGCTTCAATCGCATGGCGGCAGAGCTGGAACAGACGCGGCGGCAGATCGAGTCCTCGCGCAGCGAGCTGGCGCAGGCCAACGTGGCGCTGGAAGAGCGCCGCCGCCACATGGAGACCATCCTGGAGAGCACACCGACGGGCGTGCTCTCGCTCGACGCCCAGGGCCGCGTGACCCGAGCCAACCAGGCTTTCGAGCGGATGTTTGCCGCGGGAGGCGGCCGCGTCACGGCGGGCTCGCCGCTACGGGACTTGTTTCCGACTGAGGTGTCGCAGGACTTGCAGCGTCTGCTGCGCAAGGCCGACCGCATGGGTTCCACGTCCGCGCCGATGGAGATTGCCACGCCGCGCGCGCGTCTGGAGGTGATGGTCACAGCGGCCTCGCTTGACGCCGATTCCCGCGCGGCCGCTTCGCGGCTCGGCCACGTGCTGGTGTTCGAGGACCTCTCCGAACTGCTGCGCGCGCAGAAGCAGGCGGCGTGGCGCGAGGTGGCGCGCCGCGTGGCGCACGAGATCAAGAACCCGCTCACGCCCATCGCGCTTTCGGCGGAACGCATCCGCCGGCACCTGGAGCGCGGCACCGCACCGGATAGCGAATCCATCAAGGTCATTGACGGCTGCGCGCAGACCATCGGCGAAGCGGTGGAGACGGTGCGCACGCTCGTCGACGAGTTTTCCACCCTGGCGCGCTTCCCTGCCTCGCAGCCGCAGCCGGCCAATGTCAACGCCATCGTGGAAAGCGCGCTGGCGCTGTTCAACGGCCGGCTGGACGGCGTCAACGTGCGGACGTTCCTGGCGGCGGATCTCCCCGCCGTGATGGCGGACCCGGAGGCTCTCAAACGCGCGCTGGCCAACCTGGTGGACAACGCCTGCGAAGCCATGCAGGGTTCCATGGTGCGCGAGGTGCACATCTCCACCGCGCTGGTGGGCAAACGTGATGCGGTGGAGATCGTGGTGGCCGACACCGGCCACGGCGTCACGCCCGAACTGAAGGAACGCCTCTTCCTGCCCTATTTCTCCACCAAGAAGCGCGGCACGGGACTGGGCCTGGCCATCGTCAGCCGCATCGTCGAGGATCATCACGGCTCCATTCGCGTGGAAGAAAACGCGCCGCTGGGGGCGAGGTTCATTATCGAACTGCCGGTAGCGACGAATAGCTAGCGGCTCGCTGCCGCCTGCCGGTCACCGGCCATTGCAGATGCTATAGTTCCGATTTGTCCCCATGCATAGTGTCCTCATCGTCGATGACGAACCGGGCATCCGCGAGTCGCTCGAAGGCGTGCTCACGGACGAAGGCTACTCGGCCTCGTCGGTCGAAAGCGGCGAAGCGTGCCTGGAGGCGCTGAAGAAGCGTCCCTACGACGTGGTGCTGCTCGACATATGGTTGCCCGGCATCGACGGTCTGGAGACGCTGGAGAAGATCCGGCAGTCGCACGCGCACTCGGACGAAGCGCCGGAGGTCATCATCATCTCCGGTCACGGGACGATCGAGACCGCGGTGCGGGCCACCAAGCTGGGCGCATTCGACTTCCTGGAAAAGCCGCTCTCGCTCGAGAAGACGCTCATCCTGGTGAAGAACGCCGTGGAGGCGCGCCGCCTGCGCAGCGAGAACCGCGACTTCAAGCGCCAGTTGCAGTCGAAGAGCGAGATCGTGGGCGAGAGCGTGCCCATGAAGGCGCTGCGCAAGCAGATCGCGCTCATGGCCCCCACCAACGGCCGGGTGCTCATCTACGGCGAATCCGGCACCGGCAAGGAGCTGGTGGCGCTCGCCATCCACAACCAGAGCCCGCGCCGCGAGGCCCTGTTCGTGGAGGTGAACTGCGCCGCCATCCCCGAAGACCGTATCGAGAGCGAGCTCTTCGGCCATCGCAAGGGCGCGCTCCCCGGCGCCGACGAGGACAAAGACGGCAAGTTCCTCAAGGCCGATGGCGGCACGCTGTTCCTGGACGAAGTCGGCGACATGAGCCTGAAGACCCAGGCCAAGGTGCTGCGCACGCTCGATGAACAGAAGTTCACGCCGGTAGGCAGCGACCAGCCCGTCAGCGCGGACGCGCGCGTGATCGCCTCCACGAATAAGGACCTGGAGGAGGAGATCGCCCACGGAAATTTCCGCGAGGACCTCTTCTACCGCCTGAACGTCATCCCCTTCTACGTTCCGCCGTTGCGCGAGCGCGTCGAAGATATCCCCATGCTGGCGCGCCACTTCCTGCGCGAACTCTCTTCCCAGTACAGCCGGCGGACGAAGGAACTCACCGACGACGCGCTCGACGTGCTCATGCGCTACGCCTGGCCGGGCAACGTGCGCGAACTGCGCAACGTGATTGAGCGCATCGTCATCATGAACCCCACCGTCAGCCGCCTCGATCGAAAACACCTGCCGCCGCTGGTGTATCGCGACGGCAGCCGCCGCACTGCCAGCGATTTTTCCAGCCTGCACCAGGCCCGCGCCGCCTATGAGCGCGACTTCATCCTGAAGAAATTGGACGAGAACCACGGGAATGTTTCGCGTACCGCCGAAGTGCTCGGGCTGGAGCGCAGCCACCTGTACAGAAAGATGAAGGCGCTGGGGATAGCGGTGAAGGAATAGCCACCTAACCCAAGCGCCAGTCCTGCTCTTCAAGAAAACGTTTCGACTCTCTCCACCCAGGCTGCACTTTCACGAACAATTCCAAGTAGACCTTGGTTCCGAGGATCCGCTCGAGTTCGTAGCGGGCGTTCGTTCCGATCTTCTTCAGCATGGCGCCGCCCTTTCCGATGAGGATCTTCTTCTGGCCGTCGCGCTCGCAGTAGAGAGTGGCGTAGATGCGCGTGAGCTTCGGTAGTTCTTCGTACTTGTCCAACATCACGGTGACCGCGTAAGGCAGTTCCTGCTCGGTGGCGAGGATGGCCTTCTCGCGCACAATCTCGGCGGCGAGGAACCGCTCCGGCTGGTCCGTG
>DATIGQ010000194.1 GCA_035454605.1 Terriglobales bacterium | reverse complement strand
GGCAGTGAGCAGCTATAGAGCCGCGCCAGCGCCATACAGTCGAGGCCGGGAAGCGAGAGCTTGCCGGCGTACTGCGCGGGATGAATGCCGACCACCTCACCGCGCAGCGCCTGGAACGATTTGGGCGCTTCCTTGAGCACGGTGCGGATGAAGTCGCAAAGCTCGCCGCACTCGGGCGCGGCTTCCGGCGGAGCCTTGGCTTCCGACGCGGCGGCGGATTCGGCCGCGGGCTGGGCTTTCTCCGGCGCCGCTTCCTGGGCGGCGGCAACGAGCGTCGTGACGCTGAGAAGCAGCACAAGCGCCGTGGCGAAACGAGTTGCGCGGGTCATGAAGAGCCTCCGAAGCGGGGCAATGTCCCATAGAGCCGGGCCAAAGTCAAAAGGAGAGCAGCGAGTATGCTGTCGGCCGCGGATCAAGGCAACTGCGAGCCGCGAACCATGAACTGTGAGCTGAAGGCGGAGAGCGCAAGGCGGAAAGCGGAAAGCGATAAGCCGAGAGCCAAGAGCCAAGAGCCAAAAGCCAGGAGCTAGAAGCTGCTTTATCAATGAGTTAACGGCCGGTCGGCCAAGGGAGGGACAGTCACTTTGGTGGTATTGCGTCACTCGGGGTTGTGACATAAGATGCTGCGATACTTCTCGTCCCCCGAACGAGGGGTTGGGGGCAGTTCAAAGCGGCAATTCTGGAGGCATTCGGCATGACAAGTTCAGGTCGCACATTCGTGCGCGCACTGGGCGCGGGATTCGTGCTCATCGCGCTGGCCACCTCGCTGCTGTACGCGAGCCACTCCTGGGGCGGCTACCACTGGGCCCGCACCAGCAATCCGTTCACATTGAAGCTGGGCGATAACGTGTCGTCCACCTGGGATCCGATTCTGGCGACGGCGGCGAGTGATTGGGATTCCTCCTCGGTGTTGAACACGGACGTCGTTGCCGGCAGCACCAAGCCGAAATCCTGCCGGCCGGCCAGCGGACGAGTGGAAGTCTGCAGCTCGAGCTACGGCAATACCGGCTGGCTGGGTATCGCGCAGATCTGGATCACCGGCGGCACGCACATCACGCAGGGCATCACCAAGGTCAACGACTACTACCACAGCCGGGCGCCGTACAACAGCACGGCCTGGCGGCGGCTGGTGATGTGCCAGGAGATCGGCCATACCTTCGGCCTCGACCACCAGGACGAGAACTTCGGCAACGGCAACCTGGGTACGTGCATGGATTACACCAACGATCCCGATGGCCCGCCGACGAACGAACATCCGAATGCGCACGACTACACGCAACTGGAGAACATCTACGCGCACCTGGACAAAACCACCACCGTGGGGCAGACGGTAAGCAAACATCCCAACGCGATGAATGCCATCGACTTCGAAGGCCCGGGACAGTGGGGACGCCTGGTGGCCCGCTCGCGCAACGGCGGCACCGAGGTCTATGAACTGGACTTCGGCGGCGGACACAAGGTGGTGACGTTCGTCATCTGGACGCTGGAAGAGCGCGACCGGCGCAACAAGGCGCTGGAATAGCCGGTCCGGCCGGATTGGAATTTTTGGGGGCGAGGCGCAAGCCTCGCCCCTTACTGTTTCTGCGCGAATGCGAACCGGGCTACAATGCGCGGGTGAACGAAAAACCTCCATCGCCTAAGCGGCGCGAAATCGAGCCGGCTTCAGCAGATGAAGCGCGGCGCGCCGCCGCGAGCGCGCAGGCCATCCAATATTGCCCGACGTGCTCGTCGCGGCTGGTGGACCAGCACTGCAAGCTGGTGTGCCCGCAATGTGGATTCTTCCTGAGCTGCGCGGATTTCTACTGAGAGAAGTACCCAGTACCTAGTACCCGGGACCGAGTGGAAGTGCTGAAAAGCGCTTTCCGCTATGCGCTGTCCGCTTTCCGAAAGCAACAACCAAGAATGGCAATGCCTGGCTGACGGCGTGGGCCGGAAGGCTGCAAGCGGAGAGCGGAAAGCTGAGATCTGCTATTCACGCCTTCGGCTTGGGCAGGTCTTCCTTGGCGACCTCGGCGGTGGGGAAGTCGCCCTTGGCGCGCTTGAGGTTGCGCACGGTGTACCAGGCGAAGACCATGGCGCCGAACAGCATGTAGCCGCGCGGATCGCGCAGGCCGCCCACGGCGAAGATGAAGGCGGTGCCCATCCAGAGGACACTGGCGATGGTGAGTCCGACGATGCGACGGGTGTGGTCGGGCAAGAGCTTCTTCAGGCTGAAGGCGAGATAGAGGTTCACCAGAGCGAACACCACGCCCAGGAGTCCGAAGATGAAGGCGGGCCGGCCGCCGGGACGCATGGCCGCGAACACCAGCTCGTAGCTGATCATGGCTTGCAGCGCGGCGATGGCAGTCAGAGCGAGCCGCAGCTTCTTGTGGGTGGGTCTCATCACCATGGACGTCAATTCCTCCTGGTCGTCGCGGCGTCGGGCCGCGGGCCACGCGTCACCGGGTTGTTTGCAGGAAACCGCTAGTGAAAGCCGCGGGCCGAACGGAACCCGCCCGCATCCGCCAGAATGCGGACTAAAACTGTCGGCAACGTTATGGCGCTGCGGGTGGGAGTGTCAAGAACTAAGTTGGTTCTGTGAACACGTTGGTAACGGGCGAAGAGCGAGGAGGCAGGAGGCAGGAGGCAGGGAAAATTGAATCAGTGAATCATTGAATCCGTCGAACTGTGAACTGTGAACTGCGAAGTGTGAATCGCCCGGGGACTTCACACCCGAGACCTGACACCGAAGGTGGTATCTTTATGGACTGCGCCCAGAGCGGCGCGGACTCATAGGAATCCCTCTCAAGGAGAGCACCATGGAGCGGCAGGCAAGTGCGGTGTGGAAGGGCGGACTGAAGGACGGCAAAGGCACTATCTCGGCGCCCAGCGGAGTGCTGAAAGACACTCCGTACTCGTTTACTACGCGCTTTGAGAACGCGCCGGGAACCAATCCGGAAGAGCTGGTGGCGGCGGCGCATGCGGGTTGCTTTTCCATGGCGCTTTCGGCGCAACTGGGCGGCGCGGGCATGACGCCGGAGAGCATCCGCACCAACGCCAAACTGACGATGGAAAAACTGGAAGCGGGATGGACGGTGACGGCCATCCATCTGGACGTGACGGCGAAGATCCCGGGCGGCGACAAGGCCAAGTTCGAGACAGCGGCGGCCAACGCCAAGGCGGGCTGTCCCATCTCGCGGCTGTTGAACGCGAAGATCACGATGGACGCGAAACTGGAAAGCTAGC
>DATIGQ010000193.1 GCA_035454605.1 Terriglobales bacterium | reverse complement strand
CCCGGACGCGCCTTCGTCACATTCGCGCGCCGCGGCATCGGCGAGCCCGAGCGCAGTCCGCGCTCGTAGAGCTATTAAAGCACTGCTTGGCAAGATTGCATCCCCCATATGAATTTCAATAGTTACCAAAGTGTGTTACGGCTTCCCTTCCCGCATCCAGGGCGGCCTGAGCTTGGCGATGCGGCGGAACACGGGACAGGATTCGACGTGGGCGCCGGGCAGGTAGCCGGTGGAGAGCAGAAACTCGCCGGTGATCTCGCCGCCGGTGAACACGAACGTCTGCTTGAAGAGCTTGATCCACTCGGGCTTGGAGCGGGGATGGTGGGCGTCCAGCCAGCGGGCAAAGCTGCGGTGCTCCTCGCGCAGGCGCAGGATGCGGCGGGCGTTTTCGATGGCGGCGTCGATCTTCAGGCGGTTGCGGATGATGCCTTCGTCCCGCAGCAGGCGCGCCTTCTCGCGGCGCCCGAAGCGCGCCACGCGCTCCACCTCGAATCCGGCGTAGGCGGCGCGGAAGTGCTCGCGCTTCTTGAGGATGGTGAGCCAGGAAAGCCCGGCCTGGTTGATCTCCAGGATGAGGCGCTCGAAAAGCTGGTCGTCGCCGCGCAACGGGAATCCGTACTCGCGATCGTGGTAAGGACCGTGGAAGGGATGGCCGGGGGCGATGGAACAGTAGGACATCGTCAGTTCTCGGTTCTCGTTCTCAGAATACAGGAGGCGGGAAGCAGGGATTGAATCATTGAGTCAGTGAATCATTGAATCAATGAAAAGCAACCGCGGAATCTTTCGTCCGCCACGGCGGACTCAGGATGACAACCTCGAGGGAGGTTACGCAGAGCGGAAGGCGGACAGCGGAACGCGCTTTCCGTTCACTCGTACCTCAACGCCTCCGCGGGCAGCACCCGCGCGGCGGACCACGAAGGATACAGAGTCGCAATGAACGAGATGCCGATGGCGACCAGGGCGACCACCACGCCATCCAGCAGGCGCGGCGCGAAGGGGACGTAATCAATGGAATAGATCTCGGGCGAGAGCGAGATCCACCGGTAATGTCCGCCGGCCCAGGAGAGCGCGTATCCGGCAATGAGGCCCAGGGCGGTGCCGACCACGCCGATCATCACCCCCTGGGCGATGAAGATGCGCCGCACCTGGGCGCGCCGCGCGCCCATGGACATGAGCACCGCGATGTCGCGGGTCTTTTCCATGACCATCATGATGAGCGAGATGAGGATATTGAGCGCGGCCACCAGCACGATGAGTCCGATGGTGATGAAGGTCACGACCCGCTCCAGGCGCAGGGCGCGGAACAGGGCGCGGTTCTGTTCCATCCAGTTGGTAGAGACGTAGCCGGGGCCGGCGGCGGGCGCGAGCTGGCGGCCGATCTCGGCGGCGCGATCGAGGTCGTCGTTCGCCACGCGGAACTCGATGACGCTGGCCACGTCGCCCAGGCCAAAGAGGCGCTGCGCATACTCCAGGCCGGTGAAAGCCCAGGCGTGGTCGTAGTCGTAGAAGCCGGAGTCGAAGATGCCCACCACGCGAAAGCGCACGTACTTGGGCACGATGCCGAAGGGCGTCAGCTCGCCTTGCGGGCTGGTGACCACCACCACCGAGCCCACGGTGGCGCCGAGTTCGTCGGCCAGACCCTTGCCCAGGACGATGGGAGCGTGGCGGCGGTCGAGTGGATCGGGGAGCTCTTCGGTGGCTTCACGGCCGGGAGCCGGCGCACTCAGCTCATCGGCCGAGCCGAACTTCACCGCCGCCAGCAGGTCGCTGACGTTTCGTTCTTTTTCCGGGACGACGCCCTTCAGCACCACGCCCTTGGCGCGCGCGCCCCGCGACACCAGCACCTGCTCGTAGATGGCGGGAGCGGCGGCCACGACGCCGGGCTGCGTTGCCATGCGGGTGGTGAGCTCGCGCCAGTCGCGGATGCCGTCGGCTTCGGCGCGCATCAGGCTGACGTGCGCGGAGGCGCCCAGCAGGCGCTGCTGCAGGTCCTGGCGGAATCCGTTGTTGATGGCCAGCGCGATGATGAGCGACGCCACGCCCGCCGCCACCCCCACCACCGAGATGGCGGTGATGACGGAGATGACTGCCTGGCGGCGTTTGGCGCGCAGGTAGCGGGCGGCGATGAAGAGTTCGATGGACATCGAGCTTCGAGCTTCTGGCTCCTGGCTTCTAGCTTGAAGAAGCCTTCGGAATCAACATCGGCACCCTTTTTTTGTACTCGCGATAGGCGTCGCCGAAGCGTCGCTCCAGTTCCTTCTCCTCCATAGGAATCATGATCGCGCCGGTGAGGATGGCAAAGGCCGTGAGCGCGTAGCAGACGACGAGGCCGGAAGCGACGCTCCAGCCGAACATCATGAGCATGTGACCGACGTAGAGCGGATGCCGCACCCGGCCGTGCATGCCGGTGGTGACCAGTTTCTGCTCCTCGTGTGCTCCCACCTCTACTTCCGGCCGCCCCATCACCTGCCGCCCGCTGATGTGGGAACGCGAGCCGCGATAAAAGAAAATGGCGCAGGCCGCGAAGAAAACGATCAGCGCCCAGGAGTACGGTGTGTCGTAGAGATGCAGGTGACGCCAGGGCCGGGTCACGAGAGCCGCGGCAGCGATCATCAATAGCCAAAGCGGAAGAATGATGCGGTAGGGCGAGCGTACACGCCGCCAGAAATCCGGTGAAGGATGGATGATGAGCCAGAACGACGGAATGGTGGAGTACCAGCTAACGAGCAACCAGGCGACGGTGTCCGCAACTGTGTGAAGCGTCACTTGACGACGACCTTCGCGCTCCCCGCGTTGTCGAACTTGTCGTAAGCGCGCACCACGATGCTGTGCTCTTCCCCGGCAGTGACCGGGATAGCGACGTCGAAACTCTCGCTCAGGGAATCGGCGATGCCGTCGGCGGGCTCGATGCGCTTCCAGTCGGCGCCGTCGACGGAGTACTCCGCCCGAAGCACGGGCGAGAAGGTATCGGTGGCCAGGAACGTGACCCGCGCCTTACCCGCCTCCACGACTGCTTTCAGGTTTTCCACCCGAGGCGGCGTGGCATCCAACTCGAAACGCGGGCTCTCCTTTTCGCCGCACAGCGCCTCGTCCGGAGCGTTCGACGGCAGGTCGCAGGCGACCACCTTCAGCTTGTAGCCTCCGTCGGGCAGCCGCCCGGCCTCCCAGGAGTACACCTTGTCGGTGAGCTTTTCGTCCAGCAGCTTCCAGCGCGATTCGCCGTCGCCCCGGTAGTAGAGCGTGAACTCCAGGTCGTCGTCGTTATCGTCGGTGACTTTCCAGCGGGCGGCCACGGAGTTGCGGTCGCGCTGGGCCGGGGGAGGCGGGGGCTCGAAGCGTTGCTGGGCCGCGCCGGGCGGTGGCGCGCCCACCACCACGGGCTGATTGTCGACCGGCGGCTTGGGCACCGTTGGGAAGCGCGCTCCCGCCTGCACTGCGACTTCGTCCACTTCCGGAGCGACGTTCTTGGGCCGGTAGGCCACCGTTACGCTTTCCACCCGCCCGGGCGCCGAGCCTCCTTCGAGCACCAGCTTCCACTGCAGGAAGCGGGCGGGCGGGGCGTCCACCATGCCAGTGACCCCGACCTTCTTCCACGGGCTCCAGTTGCGGTCCGGATTGTCCACGTTGCCGCTGCGCGTCCACAGCTCGAAGCGGCCCGTGCCGCGGGCTTCGGCGCGCCCCCAGCGGGAGACGTTGCGGGCATCGAGGACGTCGCTCTCAAAGCTGGCTTCCGCCGCCGGGGCTGTGCTCATGCGAAACACCTTGCCCAGGTTGCTGGTGGCGGCGTAGAAGGTGCCGTCGATCATAGGAGCGAGCGCGGTAATCTGCGTGGCGCTGGCCTTGACCAGGTCGGTGTACGAGCCGTCGGCGGCGATGGCGAAGAGGCGGCCGTCGTTGCCGGTTCCGGCCAACAAGCGCCCCTGGCGGTCGAACGCCAGCGCGTACACCACATGCCGCGGCGAACTCCAAAGCGTGTGAGGGGAACCGTCCGCGGCGATGCGGTAGACATCCGAGCCGCCCGGCACCCCGGCCGTCGAAGGCAGGACCACCGGCGGCGGCGCCTGCGGTTGCGTCGTCACCTGCACCGTCACACCGGCGGTGGGGGGCTGGGGTGTAGTCACGGGTACGGCGGGTTGTGGAAAGGGCTGCAGCACTGTGGGCGCCGACCGCTTCTCGCCCAGACCGGCGGCGTAGATGTTGCCCTGGGCATCGACGGCCAGCGCCGTGATCTCCTTCTTGCGCGCGCTGTAGAGCACGAAGCCCTCTCCGGAAGGAGAGATGCGGTAGATGAGGCCGCTGCCGTCGGAGCCGGCAAGAAGCTGGCCGGTGGCGTCGAAGGCCAGCACGCGGATGTGGGCTTCGTCGCTCTTGAAGAAGACGGCGCCCTTGCCGTCCGGGTTGACGCGAAAGATCTCGCCGCGGTCGCCGGTGGCGACGTAGAGCCGCCCTTCGGAATCCAAAGCAAGGTCCCAGATGTACTTGGTCTTGGGATCGAAGAATTCGGCGGCGGCGTACTCGGGGTCGGATGGAACCTCGACGCTGGTGTCGCCCGCCTTGCTCTCCGCCGGCTGGCTCTGGGCGGGCTTGGCGTCGGACTTGCGCTCGATGCGGTAAACCTTGCCATCGGGAGAAGTGGCGGCATAGACCACGCCCTTTCCATCCACGGCCAGCGACTGCACCTGCAACTCCTGCGGCTTGAAGACCACCGTGAGCTTGCCTGCAGCCGAGATGCGGTAGACCCGCGCCGGGGCGCCGGCCGCGGCGAACACGTTACCCTTGCCGTCGGCGGCCACCGCCCACAGGTAGGTGGAAGGCGACGTAACCACGGCGTCGAACGCAGGCGCCGGCAGCAGGCTGCCGCCGCTGGAGATGGCCACTCCTTTGGCCGTGCCCTTGGCGAATTCTTCGAACCGGGTCTGCTCCCAGGTGCGGGTACCGCCAGCCAGGGCGACGACGGCAAGGCAAGGGACCAACAAGGAACTCAGAAAGGGGCGGAGATGCCGTTCGATGGTCATAAGCGTCGAGGACAACCGTTCAGTCTACCTGACTCGGCCGCGGCAACACGCCCGACCCCGGCAACAATGGCCTTCTGCTTGAGTTTCGGGCGCAAGCGGGTCTGACGTTTCGGATGTCCTGGCTGATTGCTGTCCGCTGTCGGCTTACTTGATGTTGATGCTCAGCACCTGGGCGCCGACCACCACGTAGTCCAGCGGCGTAGAGCTTTCGTCCACCGCGGACTCGCCCAGCACTACCACTTCGCGCGTGCCGCGCTGGCCGTCCATCACGTTGATGACGGAAAGCGGCAGGGAGGGCATCACTTTGTCCTCCACCAGCGCCTGCGGATTGGGCTGCAGCAGGGAGAAGTAGAGACGATCGTTGACCCGCTCCTTGTTGAGCATGGCGATGGTCGAACCCAGTTCGAGCTGCCGTCCCAAGGGCAGAGTCATGCGCCGCATGCGGTCGAGAGTGTCGCCGTCGCTCACCAACACGCGCAGGGTTCCTTTCGGCACCGAGGCGGGAATACGCACCGGCACCTGGCGCACAATGCGCTCGCCGCGATAGGGCCGCAGCGCCGCTTCGATCACGATGCTGTCGCCGGGCCGGGCCTCGGTCACATCGGTGCGCGCGCTTTCCAGCCGCGCCCAGCGCCGCTCCGGCAGCACGTCGAACGCCAGGTCCACTCCGGCCACCTGGGGCCGGGCGTAGGGGTTGCCGAAGATGCGTGAGAAGCGGCTTCCCAGCGCCAGCGCCACCTGGAAGGCGGTGGGGATGTTGGCCTCCGGGGGCGCATACATGTCCTGCAGGGCCACGTCGGGATAGCCGTTCACGTGGATGGCGCCCCGCATGCGGAAGGTGACTTCCTCGCCGTACTGGTTGTCGGAGCGCAACGCATTGAACACCGTCACCATGATGGCCAGCGGCGTGATGCGCGGGTTGTTGAGCACCTCGAAGCGGTATTGCCGGGTGCGGTCGCCGGCCTCCAGCTTCACCGAGACCGGGATCATCTCGGGGCTGCGGTCGAAGCGGCCCAGGATGCCGGCCTGCCGGTCCTGCACGAAGGCGCCGGCGGGCTCGGTGGCGTTCACGATTTTGAACGAGTTGTAGGGCGAGGCCAGCGTGGTCAGGACTTCCGCCTTGCTCATGGGCATGTCCACCTGGCCGAACTGCGAAATGGGATGCCCGCAGGCCAGCAGCCGGTCGGCGTCCACGTAGGTCACCGTGCAGGCGGCGGTGATGCTCATGTCGCCGCGCACGTACACCGCTCCCACCATGGACCCGGGCTCGAAGGGCTCGGGCTGCCGCGTGCCGCTGGCCGCCCCTGCCCCCAGCACCGGCACGATGCCGCTGGAAGCGAACTGGGGCGCGAAGCGCTCGACCGCCTCTTCGCTGAAGCCGGCAAACACCAGCGGCGTATCGATGGGACGCAATTCCTGACGGTAGGCTTCCAGGTCCGGCGTGGTTCCCGCGCTGGCCGCGCCCGCCACCTGTTCGGCGCTGCCCGTGGAGGCTACGGCAACCGGCGGCACGCTGCGGTCCAGTTCATTGATCTCCAGCATGTCGGCGATGGGCGTCACCCCGGCGATCGGCTCTTTGGCAAACGCCCCGATGCGGAACGCCAGCGCCCCCACCAGCTTGCCATCGATGTACACCGGGCTGCCGCTCATTCCGGCCACCACACCCGTGTGCTCCGCCTTGGCGCCTCCCAGGCGAACCAGGATCACGTCCCGGCGCGGCCCCAGCACGTTCTTCAGCACGCCGAGCACTTCCACTTCCATCGCTTCCGGCTTGGTGCCCGCAAAGACGGTATAGGCGACGCCCTGCATGCCCGGCTGCACCTGCCCCACCGGCAACGTAGCCGGACCGGCAGCCATCGACGCACCAACGCAGACAATCAGAAAGATGGGGAGGAAAAGGAAAAACCGGACTGCTACGGCTCGTATCATTGCGTCCTGCGTCCCCGGTCATCCCTGCGCCCAGGGAAGGGGCACAGGCCGAAACCCGCTATCAAAAACGCCCTTACGTGCATCTATACTAGCAGATTGTGATGCGAGGCGATGCCCGCTTGAAACTGCGACCTTCCGATTCCCGGGCCGGTTCGGTGCCGGCGGCGATGCTCATCCTTTTGCTTCTGGTGTCTTCCGCAGCCGGTCTGTTGGCCGCCGCCCTGCCGCAGGACCAGCCCCAGACCCCCGACAAGAAGGCGGAACAGAAACCGGACGAGGCCGGCGGTCCCAACGTCCCAGTGGGTCCCATCGCCGTACCCAAGCGCAAGGAGGAGGCGCCACCCCCCGAACCTGCGCGTCGTCCCGGCCCCAGCGACATGCCCGACTACTCGCTGCGGGTGGACGTACCCCTGGTGAACGTGGATGTGCTGGTGGTTACCAAGGACGGCCAGTTCGTGCCCGGGCTCAAGAAAGAACACTTCCGCGTGCTGGAGGACGGCGTTCCCCAGAAAGTCACAAACTTCAACCAATCGGAGGCGCCCATCACCGCCGTGCTGGTAGTGGAGTTCGCCGCCAACAGCTACTACTTCATTTACGACGCGCTCAACGCCTCCTACCAGTTCGCCAACACGCTCAAGCCGCAGGACTGGGTGGCCGTTGTGGCCTTCGATATGAAGCCCCACATCATGGTGGACTTCACCCAGAATAAGGGCGCGGTGTTCGCGGCGCTCAACCAATTGCGCATGCCGGGCTTCAGCGAAACCAACGTCTTTGACGCGCTCTATGACACGCTCGATCGCATTGACAGCATCGAGGGACGCAAGTACGTCATCCTGGTCGCCACGGGCGTGGATACCTTCAGCAAGCTCACCCTCGACCGCACCTTGAAGAAGATCAGGGAATCGCGCGACGTCACCATCTTCACCATCTCTACCGGCGAGGCCATCCGCCTGTACGCCGAAAGCCGTGGAATGGTCGGTCCCATCACCAGCCTCACCTATCTCCAGGCCGACAACCAGATGCGCCACTTTGCCCAGATGACCGGCGGCCGCTGGTACAAGCCCCGCTTCGAAGGGGAACTGCCGGGCATCTTCCGCGAGATCGCCGCTATCACCCGCAATCAGTACACCCTCTCCTACAACCCTACCAACCGGGCGCTGGACGGCAGCTATCGCAAGATCAAGGTGGAACTGGTGGCACCCGACGGCAGCGGCCCGTTGAAGGTGAAGAACGAGAAGAACAAGGAAGTCAAAGTGCAGATCATCGCCCGCGAGGGCTATACGGCTCGGCACATCGTGGATTGAGGCCGGCCGTCGGCCTGCATCGGCTCAACGCTCTTCCGGCTTCGCCTACTTGTTCTCCTGCTGCTCCTCCTGCTGCTTGCGGAGGCGTTCCTGCAGTTCCTGCAGGAGCTGCTGGGGCGTCTTGGGCTGCTGCGGGGAAGCCTCCGGCTGGGCGGGCACGCTGGGCTGGGGTGCAAAGCCTTCCGGTGTAAACCCCTGCGGCGGTTGCTCGACGACCGGTTCCACCTGCGGCTCAGGCTCAACGTTTTCCGACTGATCCTCCTCGACGACGGGTTCGCGTTGGAACGCTCCGGGTGGCGGGCCCGGCCGGGGCGGAGTGGGCGGACCACCGCGCACGGTCAGCGTGACCGCCGTAACCGCCGCCGGATTTGCCGGCGAGCCCACGATCACGTAGTTGAAGTTCGACCCGGTCAGCAGCTCGGCCAGTACGTCGCGGGGCGCGCCCGGTCCCAACTTCACGGAGACGCGCTCCCCGCTCATCGGGCCTTCCAGGCGCGCGCCGGTTGCCTTCGCCACCGCCTGCAGCACCGCGCTCAGTGTCGAATTCTCGGCCTGAATGGAAAGTTGCCCGCCGCGGTAGCTCACCTGCGGCGGCGTGGGGGGAAGCTCATAGGGAAGCAGCGGCTGCGGCTCAGGTGGCTCCACCGCCGCGCGCGGCTCCGGCTTCTTCTGGGACGCGCCGCGCTTCTTGGCGGGGAGGGTGGTGGCGGCGGACGGTATCGCCAGAATGCCTACCAGGATTGCCGCAGCGAGCTTGGCCAACATCTTCATCTTTGCCCCTGCCGATTCGAGATTGTACACCCGCTCCAGGGTCCCCGCGCTGCTGCCGCTTGGCATATGATGGAAGAGTAGGAGTCGCCGTCTTGCGTCTTCTTGCTTACGTCGCGCTTACGCTCTCCGCAGCCCTCACCGTGCCGCTGGCGGGCGCGCAAACCTGCGCTACTTCAGAAGAGATGTTCCCGGCCACGCGCCGGGCCATCCAGAACACGGCCCGCCGCTACTGGGAGGCGGCAGCACGCAATGACACCGAAACCCTGCGCCAGAGCGTGATCCCAGCCGTGGCCGCCGGCTTTCAGGCCATCGCTGACGCCGTCGTCGCCCACCACGAGCTCCTGGCGTCCGCGCAGCCGGCTCTGCGCGGCCTCTACCTGCTGGAAACCAATGGCGACCAGCCGCGCTCCCAGGTGAGCTTCTACTGCGGCGTCTATCGCACACCCGGCTGGCTGGGGTTCACCTTCAGCGACCTCGAGCCCGGCCGCTATGCCGTAGTGCTGTTCGATCTCCCGGCGTCCGCCGCCCCGCACACCTTTTCGCTGGTGTTGCGCCAGGAGCCGCCGCCCGCCATGGCTACACCGGATGTCGCTCTCGCCCAGCCCTGGAAGCTCGCCGGCCTCTACCTGAAGCCTTCCACCCTGTTGGACCACGACGCGCAGTGGTTCCTGGAGAAAGCGCGCGCCTTCCAGCTTTCCGGCCAGCCACGTAACGCCTGGTTCTTTTATCTATTGGCGCGCGACCTGCTCGCGCCCGTGCCCTTCATCGGCACCGAAGTGCTGGACAATATCTACGACGAGCAGCAGCAGGTGCGACCCGCCGAGCTTCCCTACGACCAGCCGCTGAGTCTCGCTGTCGGGGGCCGCAACGTGCGCATCACCCACATCTTCCCCGTGCCCGCGGAACAGGGCCTGTTGCTGGTGGTGAAGTACGAAGCTGCCGACGTCTCGGATTCCGCCAAGGCCAACGCCGAGAACCTGGCCGTCAGCCGCGCCTTCCTGGCGCGCTTCCCGGAGTATCGCGACGCCTTTGCGGGCGTAGTGGCTCGCGCCGTCGAGCCCTCCGGCCGCGACTATGGCTCGCTGATGATGATGAAAGACCTGGCCGCCGGACCGCGTTGAGCGCGATCTTCTTCTTGCCTGTCTGCACAGACGAAGGGCCCGGCTTTCACCGCCGGGCCCTTTGGGTTTACGCCGCTTTGGCGGAAATCTTGTGAGGCGTGGAAACGTCCACGTTGAAGGTTTGCAGGGTGGGATCCGCAGCCAGCATGGGCTTTATGATCTCGGCGATCTTCGCATACTGTTCGCGGTGATAACGCTCCGCATCCTCGCGCGTGTTCCACAGGCTGATGGCCAGGATGCGATCGGGATTGCCGTCCGCGCGCAGCACCAGCTCATCGGTGAAACCCGTCTGCTTGCGCAGGAAGGGCAGGATCTCGCTGTCCAACCGGGCGCGCAGATCGTTCAGCTTGTCCTTCTTCACGGTCAGTTCGACCATTCGAGCAAACATGGCAGTGCTCCTTTCCCTAGGGATGCTGGGCCCGTCGGAGGCGACCCGCGGAGGACTCGACCGGCGGGCGGGTTAACGAAGGAATGAACGTGCGGTAACACAAAAATTTTACACCCGCTCGCGGAGCGCGGAACGGAATTCGGTTGTGGAAAAAGTAGCCAGTACTCAGTAGCCAGTACCTAGTTGCCAGCACTCGGTACTGGGTACTCGCCTACTCTGTTATTCTCGACGGGCTTCTCTCATGCCCTCCGATCCCATCCTCCTGAGCATGCTGTTAGGACTGACGGCCGCAGTGGCCAACGTCATCGGCGGCGCAGTGATCGTGCAGCGCGACTGGAGCCGCGGCTACCTGAAGTATTTCGTGGCTCTGGGCTCGGGATTCATGCTGGCCACGGCGATGGTGGAGATGATCCCCGAAAGCCTGCACCTGGGCGGCGGCAGCGTGATGGGCTTCGTGCTCATGGGCTACCTGCTGGTCCACTTCTTCGAGCACACCATCACCCCGCACTTCCACTTCGGCGAAGAGGTCCACGCCGATGAGTTCATTCATTCGCACAAGGGCTACCGCGTGCTGCTCGGACTGCTGATCCACGCTTTCTTCGACGGCATCGCCATCGCTTCCGGGTTCCTGGTCTCGCCCTGGCTGGGCTGGGTGATCTTCGTGGCCGTCTTCCTGCACAAGATGCCGGAAGGATTCACCGTCGCCTCGGTGATGCTGGCCAGCGGGCGCAGCCGCAAGACGGCGTGGACGGCCTCGGCGCTGCTGGGTGCGGCGACTCTCGCGGGCGTGTTCTCCATGGCGCTGGCCCGCGGCGCCATTCGCGCCGCGCTGCCTCTCGCCGCCGGCGTCACTCTCTATGTCGCCGCCACCGACCTGCTGCCGGAAGTGAACCGCGAGCCAGGCGTCAAGATGGCCATGGTCGTCTTCCTCGGCGTGGGACTGCTGTTCGTGCTGGATTTCCTGTTCAAGGGACATTGAAGCAGTACCGAGTACCCAGTACCTAGTACCCAGTTAAAGGCAAAGGGCCCAGGCAGCAAGAATCCTCCCGGGAGGTTGGGCCATGGGGAAGTCATTCAAGGATCTGGTGGCCTGGCAGAAAGCCATGGACTTGGCAGAAGCGGTTTACGGCGGAACGGAGAATTTCCCGAAGCACGAACTCTACAGTCTCACCAGCCAGATTCGCCGTGCGGCGACCTCGGTGCCGAGCAACATTGCCGAAGGCCAGGCGCATTACTCGAAGCCCGAATTCCGCCATTTCCTGCGCCATGCTCGCGGCTCGCTGGCCGAATTGGAGACTCAGATCCTACTTGCACGGCGACTGCACTATCTGACGGAAGAAGCTGCTCAACGCCTCATCACCCTGGCGGATGAGGTGGGCCGGATTACCAACGGTCTCATAGACTCCACCCGCTGAGGGGTTCACTGGGTACTCGGCACTGGGTACTCGGTACTGAGTACTCGGTACTGAGTACTCGGTACTGGGTACTCAGCCCGAGTGCCGGACGTGCACCACGTCGCCGTCCCTTACCTCGTACTCTTTTCCCTCAAGCCGCAGCGTTCCGGCGGCGCGCGCTCCCGCCTCTGACCCCGCGGCCAGCAGATCGTCCCAGCGCACCGTCTCGGCGCGGATGAAGTGCTTGGCCAGGTCGCTGTGGATCACGCCCGCCGCCTCCACCGCTTTCGCGCCGCGCCCCACCGTCCAGGCGCGGCACTCGTCCTCGCCCACGGTGAAAAAGGAAATCAGTCCCAGCAGCTCGTAGGTCTTGCGGATCAGCCGCACCAGCCCGCTCTCTTTCAATCCGTAGCTGGCCAGGAACTCGCCCGCCTCCGCGTCGCTCATCTCCGCCAGTTCGGCTTCCACCTTGCCGCACACCGCGGTGACCCCCGTGTTGGGATGCCGCGCCGCTTCCTCCAGTCCATACGTTTCTGCCGCGCGTTCCAGCTCCGCGCCCAGGTCGGCGCTCTCGCTCACGTTCACCACTGCCAGCAGCGGCTTCTCGCTCAGGAACATGAAGCCGCGCACGCGCTTCTTGTCCTCCGGCATCATCTCCATTTCGCGCAGCGGACGCTCTTTCTCCAGATGCGCCTTGGCCCGGAGCAGCAGTTCGTGTTCTCTTTCCAGCTCGCTGGTCCTGGCTTTCTTCAGGTCTTTTTCCAAACGCTCCAGCCGCTTCTCGATCTGGCCCAGGTCGCTGACCATCAGGTCGAAGTCCACGTTCTTCAAGTCGCGCGCCGGATCGATGGCCCCCACGTGCGGGATGGTCGGATCCTCGAACGCGCGCAGCACATGCGCCAGCGCATCCACCGTGCGCAGCGTCCCCAGGTACGCGGTCTCCTTCAGCGCTTCCTGGCCGATGGCCGCGACGTCCACGTACTCCACGGAGGCGTGCACCGTCTTGCGCGGCTGATAGAGCGCGGCCAGCCGGTCCAGGCGCTCGTCCGGCACCCTGGCCACCCCTAGGTGAGCCTCCCGCGGGTTGACGCGCGCCTCCAGATGCGCCCGCGTCAGGATCTTGAACAGCGACGTCTTCCCCACCTGCGGCAACCCGATGATCCCGGTTTTCATGGTCAGTACCCAGTACCCATTTGCCAGTACTCAGTGCGAGCGGCTGGCTTCTAGCTTAATGCATTGACGGGCAAGGCCTTCCGTTGTCCGCCTTCCGTTGTCCCCCTTCCGTTGTCCGCCTTCCGTTGTCCGCCTTCCGTTCACAGTTCATAGTTCACCCTTCGCAGTTGCCTTCATCCGCTTTCATCGGTGCCAACAAAGCGCGTGCCTTTCCCTCCGCCTGCCACCTGCTTCGTTGGCAACTCCCTTCCCGCCGCGCGCCTCTAAGCATGTAGGCGC
>DATIGQ010000192.1 GCA_035454605.1 Terriglobales bacterium | reverse complement strand
TCGACTCCCACCGGCGGGTTGATCTCCGCCCGCACCAGCCGCGCCGCCGAATCCGCGCGTCGGGCGAAGTAAATCGCTCCCGCGACAGCGGCCACCGCCAGCAGCCATCCCGTCGCCACCAGCGCCGCTAGCGTGCGCGTGTGCAGGCGTCGCCGCGCCGCCACCGGAGCCGCCACCCCGGCCTGCGATCCTCCCTCCAGTACCCAGCGCAGCTCGCGAGCGACGTCGGCGGCGCTCTGCCAGCGATCCTCCGGAGCCTTGGCCAGGCACGTCTTCACCACGTGCTCCAGTGCCGGTGGCGTCATGGGCTGCAGGGAGGAGATCGACGGCGGTTCCCGCTCCAGGATCGCGCTCGCAACCGAGAGCTGGCTTTTGCCTTCGAACGCCCGCTTCCCGGTCGCCATCTCGTAGAGCACGGTGCCCAGGGCGAAGATGTCGGAGCGCGGGTCGGAGTCCCGGCCTTCGATCTGCTCCGGCGACATGTACTGGAACGTGCCCACCACCGTTCCCGCCTGCGTGAGCGGGCTCTCCGGATTGGCCTTCGTGGGGCTGAACGACGCCGTCATGGCTCCGGGGACGCTCGCCGCCGCCGGTTTCGCCAGGCCAAAGTCCATCAGCTTGACGCCCGACTTGGTCAGCATGACGTTGCCCGGCTTCAGATCGCGATGCACCACGCCCTGCTGGTGCGCCTTGTCCAGCGCCGCGGCAATCTCGATCCCATGCCGCAACAACTGCTCCATGGGCAGCCGCCCGCGCACGAGGCGCTGCGCCAGCGTCTCTCCTTCCAGGTATTCCATCACCAGGAAGTCCACGCCGTCCTGGCTGCCTACGTCGTGCAACGTGCAGATGTGCGGGTGCTGCAGGGAAGAAATCGCCTTGGCTTCGCGTTCGAAGCGCTGTTTGCGCTCGGGGTCGGAGGAGAGATGCTGCGGCAGGATCTTGACCGCGACCGTGCGCTCCAGGCGCGAGTCCTGCGCCTTGTACACCTCGCCCATGCCGCCCGCCCCGATGGGTGCGAGGATTTCGTAGGGTCCGAGTCTGGTGCCGGGAGCCAGTGCCATCGTTGGGCGGGATTATACAGCGTCGTTCCGGATGCCCCATGTCTGCGCCATGTCGTTCGGCGCAGACGTAGGAAAAACACGCTACATGGCCACGCTCACGTCCGCCCGCTCTGTCTCCGTGGCGACGAACAAAGGCTTGCGAGTGTAGGCCAGCATACTGGCGATGAACACATCCGGAAGCTGTGCGATGCGGATATTGAAGGTGTTGACGGCGTCGTTGTACAGCTCGCGCCGGTCGGCGATGTGCGATTCGAGCTGGCTGATGCGCGCCTGCAACTGCAGGAAGTTCTGGTTGGCCTTCAGGTCGGGATACTTCTCCGCCACCGCGAACAGCGTCTTCAGCGCTCCGGCGGTCTGCTGGTTGGCCTGCAATTTTTGATGTACGGTGGTGGCGTTGAGCCAGGCCGTGCGCGCCTGCACCACATTTTCAAGCGTCTGCCGCTCGTATTGCATGTAGCCCTTGCAGGTCTCCACCAGCTTCGGCAGTTCGTCGTGCCGCTGCTTTAGCAGCACGTCGATGTTCGACCAGGCCCGGTCGCACTCGTTGCGGATCGATATCAGGCTGTTGTAGACGGTGATGAAGTAGAGAATCAGCCCGGCGACCAGCAGGAAAAAGAAACCGCCGACGACGGTGGTGGTGACCATGGGCCTCGATTCTCAGGACTGCGCGAAGCTGATCTTCACGTCCTCTCGCTCGGCCGCGGCCGCCTGGAACAGGTCGCGCTTCACGAAGCCCAGGAAGCGGGCCACGATCATGTCCGGCACCTGCGCGATGCGGATGTTGTAGAAGTTCGCGGCCTCGTTGAACTCGTCGCGGCGGCGCGCGATGTCCGACTCCAGCCCGGTCACGCGTCCCTGCAACTGCAGGAAATTCTGGTTGGCCTTCAGCTCCGGATAGTTCTCCGCCACGGCGAACAAAGTCTTGAGCGCGCCCGTGATCTGGTTTTCCGCTTCCATGCGCTGGGCGGGCGTGCCGGCCTGGGCCACGGCCGCGCGCGCCTTGGTGATGGCTTCGAAGGTGCCGCGCTCGTGGGCCATGTAGCCCTTGCAGGTTTCCACCAGCTTGGGCAGTTCGTCATAGCGCTGCTTCAGCAGGATGTCGATGTCTGACCACTCCTTGTCCACCGTGTTGCGCATGGCGATCAGGGTGTTGTATACGGCGATGGCCCACAGCACCACCACCACCGCCATCCCCAACAGCACCACCAGGAATCCCATCGCGATCAAGACCATGCCGACCTCCTTGCCTTCCCAAGACTTTACAGGTTTGTCAGGCGCGCCACCAGCCATCCCAGGCAAGCCAGGAACAGCGCGCCGCCGCCGAACACATAGAGCCACACGTTGCGCGCCAGCTTCTGCAGGACTTCCTTCTGGCTGGATTCGGCGATGAAGAACCAGGGATGGTGCTTGCCCTTCTCGATCACCACTCGCAGGTTCTCGTCCTGTTCGCCGCGGACCTCGTTGGCCATTCCCAGGACATACACGGGCCCGTCCGGGCACAGGTTCCGCTCCGAGAAGCGCATGGGTCCCGAGTAGGAAACGCCCTGGCGCGCGCAGTAGCTGCGGAAGCGCTCCTCGATCGGGCGGCCTGCCAATCCCTCCGCCGGGTCGTTGCGGAACGCCTGCTTCAGCCAGTTCACGATGCCGCTCTCGTTCTCGTACTCCAGGTCCGGAGAGAGGTCCAGTTCAGCGCCCTGCGGGTTCACCCGCACCCGCCCGGTTTCATCCTCCACGAAGAAGGGCACCATGTTCTGTCGCTCGTGTACGGTGACCCAGCGCGAACTCTTGCCGCGCTTCTCATAGCGTTCGATCTTGAGCTGCGAGCAGTAGCAGCGCACCTCGGCCAGCGGGCTGGTGAACCAGGTATCGCCGGTGGCCTTGCCCTGCACTTCCGCCAGGCCCAGGGCGATGGAACGGCACTTCGACGTCGGGGTGTTTTCTACCAGCCGCTTGTTGCGCAGGATTTGGAAGCCCTTGAAGAAGGTGTAGGCGCCGAAGCCGGCGCCGATCGCGGCATAGAAAATATCTCTGTCGTCGGACATCGTGCCCGAAAACGCACAGCATAGCGGAGCGGCAGGGCCGAGTCCAGTTGTGTTCCGAGGCCGCTCTAAAAGTGCCGGCGCAAATCCGTGAAGCGCTCCACCACCAACAGGCGATTGCTGTCCGTGGGCTGATTCACCTCCTCGTGTTCCAGGATCCAGGTGTTGTCGTGGGGCACGAACACGGCATTGAGCCCGGCCGAAAGCGAGGGATTGATGTCCGACCGCGGGCTGTTGCCCACCATCCAGGTGACGTCCGGTTCCAGGCCATACTTTTCCGCCGTGCTGCGATACGTGGCCTCGTCCTTTTCCAGCACGATCTCCACTGCCGCGAAAAACGGCTTGAGCCCGGAGCGCTCGATCTTGCCCGACTGTTCGGTCAGGTCGCCCTTGGTCATCAGGATCAGGTGATGGCGCGCGGTGAGGTACTCGAGCGTTTCCGGCACCCCGGCGATGATCTCCACCGGATGCTCGGCGATGGTGTGGGCGAAGCCGCGGATGGTCTCCTGCAGGCCGGGTGTCAGCGGCTCCAGCGACAGCCGCTCAAAGGTGTCCACCAGGGCATGCGCGAAGCTGTGCAACCCGTAGCCGTGCTTCACGATGCACTCGCGCTCCACGTCGTTGAGCACTTCGCGCACCTGCCCGGCCGTGTACTCGTGGTGATTGAGGAAACTGATGAAGTTGGCGATAGCCCGCTCGAAGTACTTGTTGTTCTCCCACAGCGTGTCATCGGCGTCGATGAGCAGGGTCTGAGGAGAAGGGATGTCAGCTGCGGCACTCATCGCGAATCTCTTATACCGCTCGGACGCGTGGAAGAGCAAAGGGCTGAACGGATTACGCAAGGCGCAGAGCGGACGGCGGATAGCGCACAGCCTTCTTTGCTACAATCGGCCCCGATGACCGGTCCCCAGGAACGACGCAAGTTCGAGCGCGTGGCCATTCCGGAGTCGTCGGGCGTGTTCGCCGCGGACGCGCGTGGCAAGCGCGCCGGCACAGTGAAGATGCTGGGCCGCGGCGGCATGCACCTGGACACCACGCGCCGCTGGCCGGTGGGCGCCAAGCGCCTCCTGGTGATTACCGACGAGCGCGAGGGCATCCGCCGCAGGGTACACACCGTGGTGCGCTATGCCGGCAGCACGGGCGTGGGGTTGGAGTTCGAAAAACTCACTTCGGAGGCCGCCGTCGAGATCGGGGTCATCATCGGGCGGTACTACACGCAGCCGGGCGGCCCGTCCTAACCTAGAAACTCCACCTTCGCCTCGTGCGGGATGATGCCTGCCCGGTGACCCATGTCCAGCAGGCGGCGCACGGCTTCGCGGCCTTCCTCGCCGTAATCCAGCGTGCGTTCGTTCACGTACATGCCCACGAACTTGTTGGCCGAATCCGGGTCCAGTTCGCGGGCGAACTGCATGGCGTATTCCAGCGCCTGCTCGCGATGGTCGAGCGCGTACTGAATGCTGCCCTTGATGGCCGCCGAGACCATTCGGATGGTCTCCACGCCCAGCGAGCGCCGGATAGCGTTGCCGCCCAGGGGCAGCGGCAGGCCGGTGGTTTCGAGCCACCATTTCCCCAGGTCCACAATGCGATGCAGCCCGGCCTTGGCGTAGGTGAGCTGCCCTTCGTGG
>DATIGQ010000191.1 GCA_035454605.1 Terriglobales bacterium | reverse complement strand
GGACGGTGCCGGGCGATATCGGCCGCATGGGCCGCGATCCTGTAGGCGATCAATCCCTGCTTGACGTCCTCTTTGTTCGGCAGGCCCAGGTGCTCCTTGGGTGTCACGTAGCACAGCATCGAAGCGCCGTGCCAGCCGATCATGGCGGCGCCAATGGCGGACGTGATGTGGTCGTAGCCCGGGGCGATGTCGGTCACCAGGGGGCCGAGGGTGTAAAACGGCGCCTCATGGCACCACTCCACCTCCTTGTCCACTTGCTCCTTGATCTTGTCCATGGGCACGTGGCCCGGGCCCTCAATCATCACCTGCACGTCATGCTCCCAGGCCTTCCGGGTGAGCTCGCCCAGCGTCCTGAGTTCGGCGAACTGCGCTTCGTCGCTGGCGTCGGCCACCGAGCCCGGACGCAGGCCGTCGCCCAGTGAGAACGACACGTCGTACTTGGCGAAGATCCGGCAGATGTCGTCGAAACGTTCGTAAAGAAAGTTCTGCTTGTGATGGTGCGCCATCCACTGCGCCAGAATGGCGCCGCCGCGGCTCACGATTCCAGTGATGCGGCCGGCCACCAGCGGCAGGTGCTGGATCAGCACACCGGCGTGGATGGTCATGTAGTCCACGCCTTGCGCCGCCTGCTCTTCGATGACTTCCAGCATCACCTCGGCCGAGAGGTCTTCGATGCGCTTCACGCGCGAGACTGCTTCATAGATCGGCACGGTCCCGATGGGCACCGGCGAATGCCGCAGGATGGCTTCGCGGATCTGGTGGATGTCGCCGCCGGTGGAAAGGTCCATCACCGTGTCGGCGCCGAAGTGCACCGCGGTGTGCAGCTTACGGAGTTCTTCCTCGATGTTCGAACTGACGGCGGAGTTGCCGATGTTGGCGTTGATCTTGCACTTCGAGGCCACGCCGATGCCCATCGGCTCCAGTTCTGGATGGTTGATGTTCGCCGGGATGATCATGCGGCCGCGGGCCACTTCGTCGCGGATGAGTTCGGGCGCGAGGTTCTCGCGCCTCGCTACATACTCCATCTCGTCCGTGATCACGCCCCGGCGCGCGAAGTGCATCTGGCTGACGTTCGTATCGCCGGTGCGCGCGGCCTGCTCGCGCCGCTTCGCGATCCACTCCGCGCGCGGCTGGCGGACGCTCTCAGCCGTGGCAACACTTCCGTTCTTGTCGTTGGCGTTCATGAGGGAGGGTCTTGCTCTCCAAACGCTTTATTATAGCGCTGCGTTCCCCCCTAGGTTGGAGGGCTACCCTAGCATCTCCTCGGTCCTTTCATCCAGGAGAGCGAAGAGGCTCTCTGTCATCGTTTCCACGGCTTCAGGCTTGCCTTGCCGATACTCGCGGAAGGGTTGCCAGTAGCGATAGATGCGGCGCGGGCGGAACGGCCGGAACACTACCGCCAGGGGATTGAACTCTCGGTACCCTGCGAAATAGTGAAATGCGTTCACAGCCAGCGAGGTGAACCTGGGCCAACGCTTGCGCTCGGACCAGTTTAAGACCACGGCCTGGTCTCCGAGTCTCGGCAATACCTTGGCATCGAAATAATCCCGCCATATCGGACTGTCCGAGTACACCAACAGCACGCGCTTGCCACGCGGGCACCACCAGGCCCAGATCGCGAGATAAAGCACAGCGCCCACAACGACCTGCAAGATCAACCAAACGAGGACCCACGGTATCAGCACCGGGAGCAAGACAATCACGAGCAGAGCGATGCCTATTCGTTCGGGAAGGCTGCGGGTTTCACCGTGTCTCATCGGTTAGCGGTCGCAGTTTGGTCTGTTACGACGGGAGTTCCTCGGTTGACCCTCCGCTCGCGGAGGGCGTAAAGTCTTGGTAAGTATGCTGCAATCTTCCGCATCCAGCCGCTACGTCCGCTTCGGCGCCGCTATCTCCATCATCGTGCTCTCGCTCGGTTACCTCGCTTATACCGGCGTGCAGGAGTCGAAGAGCTACTACGTGACCATCGACGAGCTCAAGCAGATGGACGACAGCCGCTACACCAAGCGCTTGCGTGTGGCCGGCAACGTTCAGCCGGGCTCCATCAAGCGTCAGGGTACGCGCGTGGAGTTTGTGCTGCTGGAAGAAAATCACACCCTGCCGGTAGTCTACAAAGGCACCGAAGCGCCGCCGGATACGTTCAAAGATGACTCGCAGGCGCTGGTCGAAGGCCACCTCGACCGGGAAGGCGTCTTCCGCGCCAACCACCTGCAGGCCAAGTGCGCCTCCAAGTACGCTCCCGCTCCGGGCCAGCCGGGCGCGCCGCAAGCCCAGCCGACGACACCCGCGCCAGCCGGTTCGTAGACCTCCCTAATTACTGTCACCTGTTAAACTCCCTAGCTCGAATGGTGGACCATTCCAACCCGTCTGCCGCCATCGCGCTGCACGGTGTCTCCAAGATTTTCGGCCGCTTTGCGGCGCTGCGCGACGTCAATACGGAGTTCGCCGCGGGTCGCGCGTACGCCGTGTTCGGAGACAACGGGGCCGGGAAGTCCACGCTGCTGCGCGTGGTCGCCGGGCTAGCGCGCCCCACACGCGGCGCGGTCGAATTGCTGGGATCGCGCGACCTGCGCGAAGTTACCGGCCGACTGGGCTACATGGCGCACTCCTCGCTGCTCTATGACGAGATGAGCGCCATGGAGAATCTCCGCTACGCAGCTTCGCTTTATGGGATCGAGGATGCCCAGCGCCCGGCGCAGTGGATTGCGGCGGTCGGGCTCGACCCAGCCCTCGAGCGGCACGTCGGCGCCTACTCCCAGGGGATGCGGCAGCGCCTGGCGTTGGCCCGTGCCCTGGTGCACGATCCCGAGATCCTCCTGCTCGATGAGCCTTTCTCCAACGTGGACGCCTCCTCGGCGCAGGCCATGAGCACGCTGCTCGCCCAGATGCGCGACCGTGGCAAGACTATCGTCGTCGTGACGCACCAGGCGGCGCATATGGCCGAGGTCGCCGATGAATCCATTTTCCTGGCGGCCGGACAGATTGCCGAGCGGCGTCGCGGCGTCGAAGCGGCGCAGCGGCAAGGAGCGCGGGCATGAGCGAACTGTTCCGCGTCACTCGTGCCACGCTGGCCAAGGACCTGCGCCTGGAATGGCGCTCCAAGGACGCCATCAACGCCATGCTGTTCTTCGCCCTGCTGGTGGTGGTGATCTTCAGCTTCTCTTTCGATCCCACCGCCGAAGAGGCGCGCCGCATCGCGGGAGGCCTCGCCTGGGTGGCGGTGCTCTTCAGCGCCATCGTGGCCCTGAACCAGACCTGGGTGCGTGAACTGCGCCACCAGGTGCTGGACGCCTACCGAGTCTCCCCGGCGCCCGCCAACGCGCTCTTCCTCGGCAAAGCCATGGGGAACTTTCTGTTCGTGGTCGCCATCGAGCTCCTGATGGCGCCGTTGTTCATCGTCTTTTACGACCTGCGCGCGCTCGGCGAAGCGCACCAGCTTTTCTACGTGTTCCTGTTGGGAACCTGGGCCTTGGTGGTGAACGGGACGTTCTTCGCCGCCATCTCGCTGCGCACCCGCAGCCGCGAGGTGATGCTGCCACTGCTGCTGTTGCCCATCTCGATCCCAGCGGTTCTGGCCATGGTGGCCGCCACCACGGCCATTCTCACCGGCGAGGATTCGCCCCGCCTCGCCATCCTGTTCCTCGCCGTCTACGATGTGGTATTCACCACCGTCTCGCTGTTACTCTTTGAGAGCGTTTTGCACGCCGAATGAAGCCCACACGCATCCTGTTCGTCGCCGCCACCGTCCTGCTGCTGGCCTACGGCTACTACCAGGCCATGTTCGCCGCGCCTACCGAGCGGACCATGGGCGACATCCAGCGCATCTTCTACTATCACGTGCCCTCGGCCTGGGTGGCGTTCTTGTGCTTCATCGGGAACTTCGTAGCGTCCATCTGGTATCTGTTCCGGCGCAGCGCGAAGACGGACGCCTTCGCCGCCGCCTCCGCCGAAGTCGGCGTGGTGTTCTGCACCATCGTGTTGATTACCGGGCCGCTGTGGGCGAAACCCGTTTGGGGCATCTGGTGGACCTGGGATGCCCGCCTCACTTCGACTCTTGTCCTGTGGCTGATTTACGTCAGCTACCTGATTCTGCGCAGATTTTCGGCCGGCGACCAGAAACCGGTGCTGGCAGCCGCGCTGGCTGTCTTCGGCTTCGTGGACGTGGTGTTCGTCTACATGTCCATCCGCTGGTTCCGCACCCAGCATCCGCAGCCGGTGGTAGGCGGCGGCGAGGGTTCGGGTATCGACCCCACCATGCTGCACGCGCTCCTGGCAAACTTCGTCGCCTTCCTGGCGCTGGCTGGGCTGCTGCTGGCGCTGCGCTACCGCCTGGAGCGCATCCGCCAGGACCTGGACGAAGCCCACGCGCTCAAGGCTCTGGCCGCGCCCAAGGAGGCTCGCTCGCGATGAGAAACCTGTACCTCGCGTATGTCGTTACGTGGCTGATCCACGGCCTCTACCTGATCGTGCTGGCGCGTGGCTTCGCTCGCGTTCGTCGCGATTTCGAAGACCTGAAGAAGGACTGACCCGCAACACGCCTCAATTCACGGCAGGAGGGCAATGATCCGGGCTGGCCCGCCTGTGCCCCCTTTGATCTTCATAGGCAGCGCGATGAGCGTAGCGCCGGTGGCCGGCAGCTTCTCCAGATCCGCAACGTTCTCCAACCCATAGATATTGGCGGCAGCCAGGACGCGGTGCGTGGAGAAATCGCGCGAGGGTCCGTAGTCCATGCTGGCGGTGTCGATGCCCACGCCGTCCACATGCCGCAGGACCAGCAGTTCCGCCGCTTCGCGCGAGATGCCGGGGAAGTGCAGGTCTGTAGTCCGGCCCAGTGCGTCGTCGCCCAGGTACTTCTTTTTCTCCGGCCAGAACTTTCCCCAACCGGTCCGCACCAGCACAATCGAGCCCGCACGAATCGTACCGTGCTGCCTTTCCCAGGCTGCGATATCTTCCACGCGCAGGCGATAGTCGACGTCTTTGGCACAGGCCTCGGAGATATCGATGACCACCGCCGGTCCGACCAGTTGCGCCACGGGAAGCTGGTCCACGGTGGCCTTGCCTTCGCCAAAATGGACGGGACTATCCAGATGCGTGCCGCCGTGTTCGCTGGCGGCATAGTGCCCGGCGGCGTACCAGTAGCCGCCCGCCGCCATGCCCCACGATTCTTTCTTCCACTCGAAGGGCTGCGCGTTGGGCCAATAGATGGTGCTGGAATCGAAGTCGTGCGTCAGGTCCGCCAACTTGCGCTCGTCGATCACACCCTGAACAGGATCGCTCTTCGGCTGAGGCGCGCCTTGCCCGGCGGCGTACCCCAGTAGGCAAACCACGGCGAACAGGACCGCTAGCAAGTTCCGGCGCATGAGATCCCTCCTTCGGTCGGAAGGATACGGAGAAAGCCCCGGTGTCACAAGGGCTTCACAGGAGACGAGAAACACGAAGTAGGGTTTGCTGCGACCCGTCGCCCGCAACCTTCAGTGTTCCGACTGTTCTCCTACCAACACCGGTTCAGGTTCCGGCGCGGTTGCTGCCGGTGCGGCGGCGGGTACCGCGGTTTCGGTGGGAACCAGTTGGACGCTGCGCTCCAACCTGGGCTTGGGCCGCAGTCGTCTTTGCACCAGCATGCTGCCCGGCGTGGCGACGCCTGACAGACGATACATCAGGAAATA
>DATIGQ010000190.1 GCA_035454605.1 Terriglobales bacterium | reverse complement strand
CGGTCGCAGATGCGCCGGCTGAACTCCGCCAGGTCCGCTGGAATATGCACGCCGTCGATCAGCAGGAAGTCGTTGCCGCAGGCGCTCGCCTTGACGAACGGGATTCCGGAAAGCGTGCTCTTCATCCTCATCGGAAAAAGTAGTTGGATTTTACACTGCGGTCATGGCCGCCGGGTTCGGAAGATCACGGCCCGCGGCTGTCCGGGATTCTCCACCGTTGCGATGGGCTCCAGCCCGCCTGCATGCGCTGCGGCAGATTCCGCCACAACATCCCCGTCGATCGCTACGAGGTAGTCCACCCAGCTCATCGGATCGGCCAGGGCCAGCTTCCAGTCCGGGTAGTTGCCTTCGTGGATCACCCGGCGCAGCGGAATGCCGGCGCGTTGCAGTGCTCCGCCGTGGCTGCCGGCATGCATCAGGAGCACTGCGTTCGACGGCAGCCTGGCGACTTCGGCGGCCAGCTTGCGCTCGAAAGCAATGCGGGTATGGGAGTTGGCGCGCGCCTCGCGCAGAGATATGGGCCCGGCACGCCACGCGGAAACCGAACTCACTGCGACCAGCAGGCACACGGCCAACACCGTCAGGCTGCGGCCACGAACTTGCCTTTCCAGCACGAAGCTTGTTGCCGCTGCCAGAAACAACGCCACCGCCGGCAGCAACTGCAGCCCGTAGCGCACGTTGTAAAAGGAGAATGGCCACCACACCGGCAGGAAAATCGGGATGCTGGCGTAGGCGATAGAGAGCACATAGAAAGGCAAAGGCAGCCAGAGCAGGAGCGGCGGCGATCGCCATCCCCGCAGCAGCGCTGCGAGTGACCCCAGCACGGCTGCCGCCAGCAGCGCATCGCCCCAGCGACCGTCACCCAGATTCAGCTTCACCGCCTTGAGGAAATACACGGCCGCCACTCCCGGGGCATGATGGCCGGGATGCGGCGGTGAGCCCGGTGGCGTGGTGCGCTCCGCGATGGCGCGCGCCGAATACGGGCCGGTCAGGAAATCCAATGGATTGCCGAAGACACCCCAGTTGTAGGCAATCCACAGCAGCGGCGCTGCAGCCGCGATCAAAAGGAAGTTGCGCAAGCCGCGGCGCAGTTCCGGATCGGTTGAGCCGGCGTACATGCGACGCCGGAAAACGTAGAGCCATATGGCTACCGGAACGAAGAACGCGGTCGCGAACCACGCGTCGTACCGGGTCAGCATGGCCGCGGCCAGAAGGATGCCGCACCATTCGAGCGACCCACGCGCCCGGGCACGCGGCCGTGGATCGTTAGCTCTCACGCTGGTTGCGAATTCCGTCAGATGCACCGTCGCCCAGATGAACAATGCCAGGTACAGCGGCTCGGTCATGGCGGTGGCCTGCAGGTAGAGCAGACTGGGATTGGCCGCGAAGGCCAGCGCGCCCACCCAGGCTGCCGCAGACGAGCCGAACCCACGCGCCAGCCGGAACACGCCCAGGGTCCCGGCCACATAGGACGCCATGGAGACCAGCGACCCCGCGAATCCCGTCCGCCAGGCCCAGTCGGAAAGGATCAGCGGCAGCATGAGCAGGTGCGGCAAGGGCAGCCAGACCGATCCCAGTTGCAAGGGCCCGGGCGTCCGCGAATCCACCACCCGCCGCGCGATGTTCAGATGCGCGACAGCGTCCCCGTAAAGCAGCAGCGCGTCCTGCCGCCAATAAGAAAGGAGGGCTCCGACGGATAGGGCCGACGCGACAAGGACCAGCAGGTAGGCGTTGCGCGCGTTGTGACCGGTGGGAGCTTGCATACATGGCTCACAGCGCTCACCCGCCGAATGTCGCCCCGGCGTCCCGGTCTGACCGGGTCACGCTCCGGGTTTGCCGAGATACTTGTCGAGCAGCAGGCCGAGTTTTCGGCGGGTTTCGGCAGGAATCATCTTGGGATCGGTCTGAATCGCGTGTTGCAGGGCCGACCCGCACTTGCAGGTGCGCGCTCGAGGCACTGACGCCACCGTTTCCCGCACCACGCGCTGCACATTCTCCGTATTTTTCGTCAGGTAACCGACGATCTGCTCGACCGTGACAGAGTCGTGAGTCGCATGCCAACAGTCGTAATCCGTGACCATGGCGACCGTCACGTAGCACATCTCCGCTTCCCTCGCCAGCTTGGCTTCCGGAACGTTGGTCATCCCGATGACGTCCATACCCCAGGAGCGATGAAGATGGGATTCTGCTTTGGTAGAAAACTGAGGGCCTTCCATATTCAGGTACGTGCCGCCCAGCTTGCCCGTAACGCCGACTTTGCGGCACGCCGCCTCGACCACCCGTGCAGACTCGACACAAACCGGGTCGGCGAACGCCACATGCGCCACGCATCCATCTCCGAAGAACGTGGAAAGGCGACGGTGTGTCCGGTCCACAAACTGGACGGGCAGAACGAAATCCATCGGCTTGTGTTCTTCCTTGAGTGAACCCACGGCCGAGACCGAGAACAGCCGTTCCACGCCCAGCATCTTGAAACCCCAAATGTTGGCTCGATAGTTGATGTCCGAGGGCAGGATGCGGTGGCCACGCCCATGCCTTGCCAGGAAAGCAACCTGGCGTCCTTCGAGCGTGCCCAAGACGTAGGCGTCGGAAGGCTCGCCGAATGGGGTCAGAAGCCTCTCGTCATGTACGCCCGTGAGACCCGGAAAGGAATACAGCCCGCTGCCACCTACGATGCCGATCTCAGCCTGTGCCAAGGTCTTCTCCTGGAATGAGGGTTGCCCAAATCGAAACGGCGATTATACAGAAACGGCGCAGTCCGCCCGTAACCGCACGCGCGCCGAGCTTCCGGTCTGCTGCCTCCTGTGTTACGGTCTAGGGGCTCAACGGCATCACTTCCCTATTCGTCGAAATGCCTCGCCTTCTTCCCAAGCCTCTTGTCATCCCACTCCGCGTTACAGCCAGCCTAGCGCTCGTGCTGGCGGCACTGGCCACAGCCGGTCAAGCCCCCAAGACACGACCGAACCCTTCCCCCAAGGCGACCCGCGTGCCCGCTGCGCCGGTCCAGTTCACGGACGTGGCGCTGCGCGCGGGGCTTGGATTCCGGCACCACAGCGGCGCATCGCCGGAAAAATATGTCCTGGAAACCATGGGATCGGGCGCGGCTTTTCTCGATTACGACAACGATGGCTGGTTGGACATCTACCTGGTGAACGGGGGCTCCGTCCCCGGCTATCCCGCTTCCTCACCGATCCGGAACGCGCTCTATCGAAACCGCGGCGACGGGACCTTTGAGGATGTCACGGCTGCAGCGGGCGTAGCAGGCAACGGCCATTACGGCATGGGGAGCACCGCGGCTGATTACGACGGCGATGGCTACACCGACTTGTTCGTTACCGCTTTCGGGCGGAATGTTCTTTACCACAACCGCGGCAACCGAACGTTTGAAGATGTGACCGACCGGGCAGGCGTCGCCGGCGGCCAATGGAGCACCAGCGCCACCTTTCTGGATTATGACCGCGATGGCGACCTCGACCTGTTTGTCGCCCGCTATGTGGATTTCGATTTCTCGCGCAACCGGATCTGCGGCGATCCGGTTCGTCGCATCCGCGGCTACTGCCATCCCGACGTATATGACGGTCTGACCAATCTTCTTTACCGGAACAATGGCGACGGAACATTCACCGACGTGAGCGAAGCCAGCGGAATCGCAGCCGAGGTAGGAAAAGGGCTGGGCGTGGTTGCGGCCGACTTCGATCAGGACGGCTGGATCGACCTCTACGTGGCCAACGATTCGATGCGCAGTTTCCTGTTCCGCAATCGTGGAAACGGCACCTTCGAGGAGATCGGCGTCCGCGCCGGCGTGGCCTTCGACGATGGCGGCCGGCCGCAAGCGGGGATGGGAACAGCCGCGGGCGACTATGACGACGACGGACGGCTGGACCTGGTCAAGACCAATCTGGACCGCGAATACAACAACCTTTACCGCAATCTGGGCGGGACGTTTGCCGACATCAGCTACGCCGCAGGCTTCGGGCCTCCCAGCATCCCACTGGTGGGCTGGGGAACCGACCTGTTCGACTACGACAACGATAGCGACCTGGACGTGCTGGTCGTCAACGGCCATGTAATCGACAATGTGAAGCTCATGCGCCCGGAGAGTCGCTATCCCCAACCCAAGCTGCTCTTCGAGAACCAGGGCAGCCGTCTCCGCGAGGTGGCGGCCGCACATGGACACTCTCTCCAGGTTCCGCGGGTCAGCCGCGGCGCCGCCTTCGGCGATTATGACAACGACGGGGACGTCGATGTGCTGGTGCTCAACCTGGGAGGGTCGCCGGAACTGCTCCGCAACGACGGCGGCAACCGCGCCTCCTGGCTGACGTTGTCGCTGGAAGGCGTGAGGAGCCCGCGCGATCCGATCGGCGCCTGCGTGCGTGCCACGGTTGCCGGCCGCACCCAGTTTCGTTGCCTGAATGGCGGAGGTAGTTACTTGTCGTCCAGCGACCACCGCATTCACCTCGGGATGGGCGACGCGGTGAGAGCCGAGCGGGTTGAAATCCGGTGGCCCAGCGGCACCGTGGATGTGCTCCAGAACCTTGCGGCGCGGAAACGCTATCACGTGCGCGAAGGGCAAGGCATTGTGCAACCACCCGCCAACCCCTCCGGTCAGCGCGGCGGCGCCGCACCTCGCAGGGATTCGGCTAGGGCCCGCTGACGACGGCTCCCCGCCTGGTCTCCGGCCCTGGCCAAGGCATCGGCCAGCGCCAGGCGCACATCCGGATCTTTCGGCTCCAGCGCAACCGCCCGTTCGAGATGGGCCACCGCCTGACGGGCCTCTCCTTTCCGGGTCGCGATTCCAGCCAGCGCCACATGCGCCTCGGAGTAGTCCGCTAGGTCCAGGACGTGTCGGTAGGCCGCCGCTGCCTCCTGGTCGCGTCCCAGGCGTTCCAGAGACATGCCCTGCAACTGATGGTAGGCCGGCTCGAATCCTTTCAGTGCCGTTGCCTGGCCAGCCAGTTCCAGAGCCTTGACATAGTCGTGACGCAGGAAGGCGATCTGCCCCTGGCGGTAGTAGGCCAGATCATTCTGGGGATCGAGGCGAAGGATTTCCGCCAGCTTTTCCTCGGCATCACCGACACTGTTCTCCTCCAGCAGTCGCCTGACCTCCATGTGATACGCGCTCACGCGGCGATCACGCTGGCGTTGCTCCAGGGAGGCAGCGCTGCGGCGTTCATGCTCCGCCAGAACCTCACTCGCCTCCTGCGAGCGTCCCATTTGCCTCAGCACTGAGCCCAGCGCATAGAGCGCCTCCAAGTGATCGGGCGACAATTCGAGCGCCTTGCGCAGAGTTGTCTCGGCATCCTCCAACTGGCCCAGGCGAAGGAGCACGATTCCCAGTTGATAATGAGCATCGGCATTTGTAGGCAGAAGTCGCACCGCTGCGATCAGATGTGACTTGCTACGACTGTGATCGCCCCGTAGCTCGTAGGAAAGGCCGAGATTGTAATGAACCAATCCTAGATTTGGATCGATGGCCAGAGCTCGCTTTGAGAGTGCCTCCCCTTCCTGAGTCTTCTCCGCCCTGAGCAACACCATTCCCAATTCTCCCAGTCCCTTGGCATCCCCGGGGCGAAGTCGGACGTACTCCCGCAGCTGTTTCTCCGCGAGCGCATAGTCGTCCGTTTCGGCGGCCACACGACCAAGCATGAAGTACGCGACGGGATACTTGGCGCGCCTCCTGAGCAACGCATGCAGCGTCTGTTCGGCGTCATGAAATCGGCGCAACTGCAATTCCAGGGTGGCCAACCGCAAATAAGATTCGGGCTCACTTGGTTCGAGCTGAATGGCTCTTCGAAAGTGGGTGATTGCCAGCTCAGTCTGGCCCCGCCGGGAATAGACCTCTCCCAGTTGGTAATTGGCGGCAGCCTTTTGGGGCTGAAGATCCCGAGCCTGCTGGAATGCTGCTTCGGCCGCTTCGAGCTGGCCAGCTTCAAGAGCCGCGAGGCCACGCTGAATAAGCACCTGGTAGGAAGCTGGAGCGGCCTGGCCCAGCAGCACAAAGAAGAGGAGCAGATCTGCGATCATGGCAACGCAAAAACAATAGACCGGCTGCCTTTGGGGGGCAAGCCGGTCTAAGACTGGAACGCCGCGCGTGGACGAAGCTAGAAAATAAGCTTGAGCCCAAGCTGCATGTTCAGAGGCAGGGTTGGGTTATCGCGGGCGGTATTCCCTGCTCCGATTTCCAGACATTCGGACGACAGACCGCCGCAATCAAGTCCATTGATTGTGAACCCGGTGGTGGTGGAGAAGGAGTTGTCTCGGTTGGTCAGGTTGAAAAGTTCCAGGGTGGTCCGCAGCTTTACCTTCTCAGAGCCCAAGGCCCAGGCACGCCCGAACCGCATGTCCCAAGTGAAAAAGCCGTGATTGCGGAACGGGAAGCGGGGGAGCAGGCCGTCGGAAGTCGCCGGCCGGATCTGGTCGAGGAAGAAGTTCGCGCACTGGAACCCGTCAGTGAAATCCGGGTTCGGACAGAAACCCCGATACGCGGGGAACGCGCGCCCGCTGCGTGCGTTGAAGATTGTGCTCAGCTCGATCTTCAGGGGCAGCAGGAAATAGGCAAAGGCGCGGAATTGGTGGGCGATGTCGAGTTGGCTGCGCCCGTAGTCCAGGTCGAGGTTGAACGGGTCTGAGGGTCCGAAGAATGCGTCCGTGTCGCGGTCCGTGGTGGCGTTGTCATCGTTGTGTGAATACGTGTAGTTAATGTGGAACTGGTAGCGTTTGCTATAGGCCTTCTTGAGTTGGAGAATGAAGGCGTGGTAGCGCCCGCGCCCGAAGCTGGCCAACACGTTTGCGCCGTTAATCACGGGCCTGAATACGCCGGAGCCCGGGAAGGTCTCGACCGTCGATTGCGTCAGACGGGGGACGCCGAAGCCACCGACCGTGCGCCCAAAGGCATCGAAGGTCACGCCGGTTGGATCTAGAGTGCGATCCCACGGAGAGCTGTTGAAACCTCCGGAGCGCAGGTTCTCGGACCGGTTGTGTATGTATGTGCCCGAGATGCTGAGGTTGGGAACAATCTCCCGTTCGATTCCTGCCTGGAAATTCATGACCCGGACACTCTGCAGATCGGGGTCGGCAAACACGATGTTAGGCGCCGGAAGGATGTTGAGAATGGCTTGGGCCGCTGGGTCCGCGGGATCAAGGTCCGAGGGCAACGTATTCGGATAGGTCAAACCCAGCCCTAAGGTGTCCATGCCCGTCGCCGGGTCGAAGGGTATGAACGTGTCCGCGCCCCGGAAACCCGTGCCGCTCAGAATGGAGGCCATGTAGATAGTCACGGATGGCGCATAGTAGATGCCGAAGCCGCCGCGCACAACGGTCTTTCCGTTGCCCGCCACATCCCACGCCACACCCAGGCGGGGAGCGAAGTTATTCGTGTCATCCGGAATTCCCTGCGGCGGAGCACCCACGGCCTGCTGCAGGACTCCATTCACGATGCTCGGCCTGCCCAGCGCGACCTGGTCGCCAAGAACCGGGAACTGCGGATCGGGGTTCCAGATCCCGTCCCAACGCAAGCCCAGGTTCAGGGTGACCCGCGGGTGAATCTTCCAGTCGTCCTGGACGTAAATCGACCTCTCGTGCTGCCAGAAAGTTTCGAGGGTACCGCTCTCGACGGCGCCAAACCCGTTGATGCCAAAGAGTTGACGGTACTGAGTGGGGCATCGCGTCTGCGCGCAAACGGCATTGCCTGCGTTGGCAAAATCCGCCAGGCTGGCGAAGTTGTAGACACCACCGGCAAATCCGATGAATGCCTGGTTGGTGCCGTTGGAGTTCAGGTCCACGCCCAGCTTCAGGTCATGTTTTCCGAAGGTCTTGCTGAAGTTATCGACCACCTGAAATCGCTTGTGGTGGCTGGTAATAGGCAGGAAGAAGCGCTGCCCGAACGTTCCCACTCCGGTGACGTTGACTTCAGGTCCCGGTCCGTTGTTGAGCCGGTCGCGCCTTTCCAGCGAATAAGCGAAGCGAACTTCATTCAACATCGTGGGACTCAACACGGAAGTGATCGTTTGCAGGAACGCCGGTCCTTCATTCACAAAGTTCTCGAAGTTGGACTCGACCGCGTCTGGCACGAAGATTTGGCTCCGGCCGCCGGTGAAATTGTCCGTTTCGTTGCGGCTGTAGTTGACGCGTGAAGTGCCCCGGATGTTACGCGTGATTTGATAGTCGAGTTTCAGCAATCCCGTCCGCAGGTCCTGCCTTTGATTAGCGGCCCCCTCCAAATCCGAGAGAAACAATCCCGCGCCCACCTCGGGCACCGCCACGCCGCTCACGTCCTGCAGAAACGAGGTGCCCAGAGGTCCCGCTTGCTCCTGCAAGTCGCCGGCGAGAAAAATGAACAGCCGGTCGTGTTTGATCGGTCCGCCCAGCGTGCCCCCGAACTGATTGCGGGTATCGAAGGGAGGCGGCACATCCGGGAGGGCATTCTCTGCAAAGAAGGAATTGGATTGAACGAACCAGTGGGCCGTGCCGTGCCAGTCGTTGGTGCCCGACTTGGTCACCACATTGATGACTCCGCCTGTGGCATGCCCTAGGTCTGCCGACAGACCACTGTCCCGCACCTGAAACTCCTGCACCGAATCCTGCGGAACAGTGAAGTTCTTGGTCTCGAGCGATCCGAACCATTCGCCGAAGAAGGAGTTGCGATTGTCCACGCCATCAATCACCAGGCCGGTGTATTCACCCTGCTGTCCTTGCAGGCGCACCGGCGAGCGCAAGCCGGGGCTGGTATCGGCGGTCGCCCCCAGGTTGGCAAAGTCGCGGAAATCCCGCCCGCTGATCGGCAATTCTTCGATGTAGGTGTTGTTGATGGTGGTCTTGATTCGGGTCTCGCCACGGTCAATCGGGCCCACGTCCGCCGTGACCTCGACCATCTCACCAGCAGCCGCCACCTTGAGCGTGACGTCCTGGATGAAGCGCTGGCCAACGGCGACTCGCACTTCCTTGACCACCACCTTGCTGAAGCCTTTTGCCTCGATCTCGACGGTGTACTCGCCAGGGTTCAGCGAGTCCGCGGAATAGCGTCCGTCAGCATTGCTGGTGAGAGTGCGTTGCTCGCCCGTGCCGACATGGGTGATTTTCACCGCGGCGTTGGGTACGACGGCGCCAGTGCTGTCGAAGATGTTTCCAGTTATGGCGCCTTTCTCGATGGTTTGGGCGACAGCGGGGAGGGCGAACAACAGCACTGCAACCAACACCACGGACGCAGACCTGCCGCGACTCAGGCGCATAGGAACACCTCGGAGATCTTCTGGGGTGCGCTCACCGTGAGCGAAAATCGCGCGGATAATAGTCCCGAACACCCAGCGTGTCAAGGAAACAAGTTAAGGGTTACGGTTGCCGGAGCTTCGGCTACAATCCTCGGGCCGCTACCGCGGCGGAGGGCATGCCGGTGCGCCGATCCGACCTGTTGGCAGTGCTGATCCTGTTCGGATCCATGCTGGCCGCCGCTCAGGGGGGCGTCTCGCCGGAGCAGCGGACCGCGCGGCACATGGAGGCCATCCGGCGCGAGCCGACGCGGCTGCTGCTGTTCTTGCGCCAAATGCCCAAGGGCGGCGACCTGCACAACCACTTGTCGGGCGCGGTATACGCGGAGAGCTACATCGAGTACGCGGCTCAGGATGGGCTATGCGTGGACCGCGCGACCTCCACGCTGGTACCCCCACCGTGCGACGATGCCCAGCAACGGCCGCCTGTCCGCAGCGCCTTCGAAGATCCCGCGCTGTACAACCAGTTGGTGGATGCCTTCTCGATTCTCAATTTCCAGCCAGGGGCTGAGACCCTGGCCCAGCACTTTTTCCATGCTTTCCTCAAGTTCGATGCGGCGACCTGGAACCACCGCGGCGACATGCTGGCGGAAGTGGTATCGCGCGCGGCGGCCGAACACATCACGTACCTGGAGCTGATCTCCGCCCTGGACCACATGGAGGCTTCGGCGCTGGGTGCGCGCCTCGGCTGGGACGCCGACCTGCCCCGCATGCGGCTGAAACTGCTGGACGCCGGCATTCCTGCTCGAGTGGAGTCGGCACGGCGGAGACTGGACGCGGCAGAAGGCACGATGCGGGAGCGGATGCGCTGCGGCAGGCCGGATGCCGACTCAGGTTGCCAAGTGGTCGTGCGCCACATCTTCGAGGTTCACCGCGCTTTTCCGCCCGAACAGGTCTTTGCGGAAATGGTCTTCGGCTTCGAAATGGCGGCGGCGGATCCAAGGGTGGTGAGTGTGAATCTGGTGATGGCCGAGGCGGAGTACGTTTCGCGACGCGACTTCGACCTGCACATGCGCATGATGGACTACCTCCACGGAGTGTATCCCGGCGTCAGAATCACGCTGCACGCGGGAGAGCTTACGCCGGGATTGGTCCCGCCGGAGGACCTTCGCGACCACATCTGGAAGTCTATCCAGGCCGGCCATGCACAACGCATCGGCCACGGTGTAGACGTCCTTCATGAGAGGGATGCAGAAGAGCTCCTGCGCGAAATGGCACGGCGCAAGATCCTGGTCGAGTTCACTCCCTCCACCCACGAGTTGCTGCTCAGTACGCCCGGTGTACCCCATCCCCTGCCGCTCTATCTGAAGTTCGGCGTGCCGGTGGCCGTGGCCACCGACGACATCGGCGTCGCGCGCTCCGATACCACGGCCGAGTACATGCGCGCCGTACAGCATTTCGGTTTGACCTATGGTGACCTGAAAAAAATGGTGCGCCACAGCCTGGAGTACAGCTTCCTGACCGGTGACAGCCTGTGGGCCGACGCCGCCACGTTCCGCCCCGTCGCGGCGTGCGCCTCCGATAGCCCGCGCGCTGCCAAGATTTCGCAGGGTTGTCGTAGTTTCCTCGAACGCAGCCCGCGGGCGAAGCTGCAGTGGGATCTGGAAGGTCAATTCGACCGTTTCGAGAGCCGGTTCTGATTCCTGACACCGTGGCAGCCGAATCCACCGCCGGTCCCCCCGTCATGACCAGTTCGCTGTACAACCGCGACCTGGCGCCCGTCGAGCCCGCTCGTCGCACCTGGGGGACATACAACTACGCCGCGCTGTGGGTTTCCATGTCCGTCAACGTCCTCACCTACATGCTGGCCGCCGGGCTGATTCAGGGCGGGATGAGTTGGAAGCAGGCGGTGGCCACGGTCTTTCTCGGCAACTTGATCGTCCTGGCGCCCATGCTGCTGAACTCTCACCCCGGGACGCGTTACGGGATTCCTTTCCCCGTACTGGCGCGGGCGTCGTTCGGAGTCCTGGGAGCAAATCTTCCCGCGGTGCTGCGTGGCCTGGTGGCCTGCGGGTGGTTCGGCATTCAGACCTGGATCGGCGGCGAGGCGATCAACACGTTGCTGGCCACTTTATGGCCGGCCTGGAAGGACTTCCCTCACGGGGTCGCATTCTGCTTCTTCGCCTTCTGGCTGATCAACCTCGCCGTCGTCCTGGCCGGGATCGAGTCCATTCGCCGCCTGCAGGGACTGAGCGCCCCCATTCTCCTGGGCGTGGGATTGCTGTTGCTCGGCTGGGCGTATCGGAGTGCCGGCGGTTTCGGTCCCATGCTGGCCGCGCCCTCGCAGTTCGCGAGCACGGGCGAGTTCCTGAAGTTCCTGATTCCGGCGCTGAACGGCACCGTGGGCTTCTGGGCGACCATCTCGCTGAACATTCCCGACTTCACACGCTTCGCCCGCGATCAGCGCCAACAGATGCTGGGCCAAGCCCTTGCCCTGCCGGCCACCATGACCGTGTACTCCTTTATCGGCATTGCCGTGACCTCCGCCACCGTGGCCATCTACGGCAGCGCCATTTGGGACCCGGTACAAGTGCTCAGCCGCTTCCAATCGCCGGTGGCGGTCGTGATCTCGCTCCTGGCCATCCTGCTGGCTACCCTGAACGTGAACATCGGGGCCAACGTGGTGTCACCGGCCAACGATTTCTCCAACCTCTGGCCACGACGCATCAGTTTCCGCACCGGAGGCGTGATTACCTGCATTCTCGGCATCGCCATGATGCCTTGGAAGCTTCTGGCCGACCACCGCACCTTCATCTTCGGCTGGCTGGGCGGATACGCAGCCTTCCTGGGCCCGGTGGCGGGCATCATGATCTGCGACTATTTCCTGCTGCGCCGCTGCCGGCTCTCTGTGGACGATCTTTATCGGCGCGGAGGCGCTTACGAGTACTCCCGGGGCTTCCATTGGCGGGCCGTGGGCGCCCTCGTGGCCGGAGCGGGGCTGGCGCTCGTGGGCCTGGCCGTCCCACCGTTGCGCTTCCTTTACGACTACTCCTGGTTTGTTGGCTTCGCGCTCGCGTTCATCGTCTACTACACCCTTATGCGCACGGACACGAAGCCGGGGAAACCTTGAAAGTACTGGCAGGCAGACATATGATTTGCCGGCCGTCGTGACTGGCTCATCGCACGTCGGATATCGGGGGTGTAGAGCGTGGATTTCGGAATCACCTTAAAACCCGACCTGTCCGTGGAGCGTCTGGTTGCGCTTTCTCACCAGGCCGAGACGGCGGGTTTTCGCTACGGCTGGATTTTCGATTCCCACGTGCTTTGGAAGGATCCGTACCCGCTGCTCACGCTGATGGCGTTGAACACGCGGCAGATGCACCTCGGGACCTGCGTGACCAATCCTGCCGTGCGCGATCCGACCGTAACCGCCAGCCTGCTGGCCACGCTCAACGTGATCTCCGAAGGCCGCATGGAACTGGGCATCGGGCGTGGTGACAGCTCACGTCGCGTCCTGGGCAAGAAGCCCACCACGATCGAACGCCTGGAAGAGACGGTCGCCATCGTCCGCGAGCTGACAGCGGGCCGCGAGGTGACGTACGAAGGACAACCTACGCGGATGCCGTGGGCCACGGGCGCGCCGCGTGTCTGGATCGCAGGGTACGGGCCCAAGGTGCTGCGCGCCGCCGGGCGGATTGCCGACGGCGTGATTCTCCAGTTCGCCGATCCCGATCTGATTGACTGGTGTCTCGGGTTCGTCCGCGAAGGGGCACACGAAGCCGGGCGTGACCCCGCCCGCCTGGAGGTGATGGCCGCGGCCCCGGTGTGGATGAGCGCGGACCTGGCTACCGCCCGCCAGCGGGTGCGTTGGTTTCCTGCGCTCGTATCCAACCACGTGGTCGATCTCGTGGCACGCTACAAGCCGGAGGAGCTTCCGCCGGCGCTGACCTCCTACGTTCGCCCTCGTGGTGATTACAACTATCAGCACCATTGCGAAGTGGGCAGTGACAACGCTGCTTTTGTCTCGGACGAAGTGGTGGACCGCTTCTGCATCGTCGGCCCCGCGGACGTTCATCGCAGCAAACTCCAGGAGCTTGCCCGGGTCGGGGTCACCCAGTTCAACATCTACCTGATGTGCGGCGAGGAGGAGCAGACGCTCCGGGACTACCAGCGCGAGATACTGCCGCACTTTGTCCCGTCGTCCCATGGTGCAGCCAGTCCCCCGGCGGTCTGAAAGACTGACCGCAGTTCGCGGGAGCCACGACGGGAGCTGGCCGGGTAGAATGCGCACATGAGTTTCGAGACTCTCATCGTGAACGGGACCGTGGTCACGGCCACGGACACCTGCCGGGCGGATGTCGCCATCGCAGGAGGCAAGATCGTAGCTCTGGGACGTGACTTGGCGCGCGAGAATGCCGGTCGCGTGCTGGATGCCTCCGGCAAGTACGTTTTTCCCGGCGGCATCGACGTGCACACCCATCTGGACATGCCGTTCGGGGGCACGACCAGCGCAGACGACTTCGAGACCGGCACCCGAGCCGCCGCCTTTGGCGGCACCACCACGCTGATTGATTTCGCCATCCAGTACAAAGGGCAGAGCCTGCGCACGGCGTTCGACGCTTGGATGACCAAGGCGGAGTCCAAGGCTGTCTGCGACTATGCCTTCCATTGCATTGTCACGGATTTGCCCGACGCCCGGTTGGAAGAGATGAGCGCCTTGGTGCGCGACGGGGTGACTAGCTTCAAGCTGTTCATGGCCTATCCCGGAGTGTTCATGTTGGACGACGCCACCATCTTTCGGGCCATGCGCATGGCCGGGCGCCACGGGGCCCTCGTGTGCATGCACGCAGAGAACGGCGGCGCCATCGACGTCATCGTCCGTCAGGCTCTGGCCGAGGGCAAGACCGCGCCCAAGTACCATGCGCTTACTCGTCCGACGACAGCCGAAGCGGAGGCTACGGCGCGCGCCATCGCTCTGGCGGAGATGGCCGGCTCTCCCGTCTACATCGTTCACCTCAGTTGCAATGACGCGCTGGAAAAGGTGCGCGAAGCCCGCGATCGCGGTTTGCCGGTTTATGCGGAAACCTGTCCGCAGTACCTGTATCTCTCCATCGAGAACTTCGACGTGCCTGACTTTGAGGGCGCCAAGTATGTCTTCACCCCGCCCCTGCGCGAGAAATGGCACCAGGAGAAGCTGTGGATCGGCTTGAAGCAGGACCACCTGCAGGTGGTCTCCACCGATCATTGTCCGTTCTGCTTCAAGGAGCAGAAGGAACTGGGGCGCGGCGATTTCACCAAGATCCCAAACGGCGGACCCGGCATTGAGCACCGCATGAGCCTGATCTATTCCGGAGGCGTGGCGCAAGGGCGCTTCAGCGTCAACCGGTTCGTGGAACTGGTCGCCACTACCCCGGCCAAGCTGTTCGGCCTTTACCCGCGCAAGGGAACGGTGGCTGTGGGCAGCGATGCCGACCTGGTGCTCTTCGATCCCAACCGGGAGCACACCATCAGCGCCAAGACCCATCACATGCGCGTGGATTACTCCATGTTCGAAGGCATCCGGGTGAAGGGTATGCCCGATGTGGTCTTGTCGCGCGGCCAGGTGGTCGTGGAGAAGGACAAATTCCTTGGGCGGCCGGGCGCCGGCGAGTTCCTGCGGCGCGGCCTCTATGCCGGGGTCTGAGCCCTCGCCTTCCCTTATCGATGACGGCAGAGATCAAGTTCGGCACGGACGGCTGGCGAGGCGTCATCGCGGACGACTTTACCTTCCACAACGTGCGGCGCGTGGCCGGCGCCATCGCTTCGTACGCGCTCAAGCATGAGGACCGCGGCAAGGGATTGATCGTGGGCTACGATACCCGCTTCGGCTCGCGCCGCTTTGCGGAGCTGGTCGCCGAAACGGTCTCCTCCGCTGGAATTCCGGTCATCTTGGCCAACGACTTCACGCCCACGCCAGCGGTCTCTTTCGCGGTGCGACACTTCGGCGCCCTAGGCGGCGTGGTCATCACCTCCAGCCACAATCCCTGGAACTGGAACGGAGTGAAGTACAAAGCCGGGTACGGGGGCTCGGCGACGCCGCCGATTCTCGCCCGCATCGAGGAGGAGCTGCGCGCCGACTCGATGCCTCGAAACAGCCCGGCCGCAATCACCGAGGCCGACCTGAAGGCACCTTATGTCGCGGCCCTTGCCAAGTTCGTGGATGTCGCTGCCCTTGGCCGGGCGCGGTTCCGGTTGGCCATCGACTGCATGTATGGAGCCGGCCGCGGCGTGCTTGCAGGCATCCTGCGTGCCAACGGCACGGACTGCCGTGAGATCCGCGCGGAACTCAACCCGCTGTTCCCCGGCATCAATCCGGAGCCGATCGAACCGCATGTCTCTTTGCTCCAGGAAACGGTGCGCCGCGAGGCCTGCCACGCAGGATTCGCCACCGATGGTGATGCCGACCGTATCGGCGCCGTGGCCGAGGACGGCAGCTTCGTGGACGCCCACAAGATCTTCTCCATCCTGTTGCGGTGGTTGCTCGAACGGCGTCGCTGGCCTGGCGAGGTGGTGCGCGCTTTCAACACCACCCGCATGCTGGATCGAATCGCCCAGCGGCACGGCCGGAGGCTGCACGAAACCGCGATCGGCTTCAAGCACATCTGCACCTTGATGCTCGAACGGGAGATTGTGATGGGCGGAGAAGAATCCGGCAGCATCGCCTTTCCGCGCCACATGCCGGAGCGAGACGGGATCCTCTGCGCGCTGCTCCTGGCGGTGGTGATGGCGGAAGAAGGCAAAACGCTGGCCCGACTGGTTGCCGATCTGCAGCGGGAATTCGGCCCGCATTACTATGGGCGGCGCGACCTGCACCTGCCGGAAGACCTCAAGCAATCGGCCATGCGGCGTGCCGGCTCCGGCGCCATCTCCAGGATTGGCAGTTTCCCCATCGCGCGTACCGAGGACCTCGACGGCATCAAGTTCTTCCTGGACGCACCCACGGACGGCAACGGGGCGGAAGCCTGGGTGCTTCTGCGAGCCTCGGGTACCGAGCCCCTGCTGCGCGTGTATTCCGAGGCCGCCTCCCCGGCCCTGGTGGAGGAAATCCTGACGCGCGCCGAAGAGTTCGTCACTCAGAGCTAGGCGGCTGCGTCCAGGATTCGACCCTAGCGGCGCGCCGGCGGTTTCGAGTCTTCTGCGATCCGGGGAATCACGGCTTCGAGTAGAGCCGCGAACTTCCCTCGCACTCGTTCACCAGTCTCTATGACTTCCTGGTGGCTGAGGGGAGCGCCCGTAATTCCCGCCGCCAGATTGGTCACACAGGAAATGGCCAGGCAGCGAATCCCCATGTGGCGGGCCGCGATTACCTCCGGCACGGTGGACATCCCCACCAGGTCCGCTCCGATCGCGCGCAGGAAGCCGATTTCGGCGGGCGTCTCGTAGCTTGGGCCGGAGACGGCGGCATATACGCCTTCGTGCATCGCAATATCCAGACGTTGTCCTTCTTCGAGGGCAATCTCCCGGTAGCGACGGTCGTAGGCTTCCGTCATGTCCACAAACCGCGGACCCAGTTTTTCCTCGTTCGGGCCGATGAGCGGGTTCGAACCTTGCAGGTTGATGTGGTCGCGTAGCACCACCAGGCCGCCTTGGCCATAGCTGGGATGGATGCCGCCTGCCGCGCTGGTCAGGATGGCGGCGCCCACGCCGAGGTATCCCAGCACGCGGATCGGGAAAACGACCTCGCGCAGCGGGCGTCCTTCGTAATAGTGGACGCGCCCCTGCATGGCCGCGACCACTGCGGTACCCACGCGGCCCAACACCAGATTGCCAGCATGACCCTCAGCCGTCGGACGCGGAAAGTGCGGAATTTCGTGGTAAGGGATGCGGACTGCCCCGGCCAGGGTATCGGCGAAGGCGCCCAGACCGGAGCCGAGGACCAAGGCCACTTGAGGATGCAAGCGGGTGCGCGCGCGGACCGCTGCGGCAGCTTGCTTCGCCCGCTCGAACTCACTCCCCGCGACTGGTTCCTCCATCGCTCGGCCTCACATCACAATGCCGACGATGGCTGCTGACATCAGGTTGGCCATCGTGCCGGCAAGCATGGCGCGGATCCCGAGCCGCGCCAGGACGTCACGTTTGTTCGGCGCCAGAGCGCCAATACCGCCGATCTGGATGCCGATGGAGCTGAAATTGGCGAATCCGCAGAGTGCGAACGTCGCAATCGTGAACGATCTCGGATCGAGCGCTGCCTTCTGCGTCCCCAGCATCGAATACGCGACCAGCTCGTTCAGCACCATGCGGGTTCCCAACAGGTTGCCGACCGCCATCATGTCTTTCGCAGGCACGCCTATGAGCCAGGCGATGGGGCCAAATGCCACTCCCAGGATCTCCTCCATGCTGGCGGGAAAATAGACAAAGCCGCGCGCGGCAAGCAAGTTGTGGATGCCGCCTAGGATCCCGTTAAGCAGCGCAATCAGCGCCAGGAAAGCGATCAGCATCGCCGCCACGTTCAAGGCCAAATGCAGCCCGTCGAGCGTTCCGCGTGAGATCGCGCCCAGGAAGTTTTCGTCCTTGGGCATCTCGGCCGCGACTGTATCCACGCGGCCGGCAGTAACCGGCTGTTCGGTTTCAGGGACCAGCATCTTGGCCAGCAGGATGGTGCCCGGCGCGGTCATGATCACCGCCGCCAACAGGTGCTTGGCTTCGATGCCATACAGGATGTACGCGCCCATGATGCCACCAGAGACGTGGGCCATGCCCGCCGTCATGATGGTCATCAATTCCGAGCGCGTGGCCTTGGGCAAGTACGGCCGTACTGTGAGCGGCGCTTCGGTCTGTCCCATGAAGATGCTCGCCGCCACGTCGAGCGACTCCGCGCCGCTCACTCCCATCAGGCGCGTCATCACTCGCGCTGCCTGCCGGATAATGAACTGCATGATCCCAAAGTGATAAAGCAGCGCAAAGAACGCCGAAATGAAGATGATGGTGGGTAGCACCATGAAGGCAAAAAAGAACCCCATGGGAGAGTCCTTTGCCCCCAGGTCACCGAAAACGAACTTGGAGCCAGCAAAGGAATACTCCAGCATCTGCGTCACTGCCGCGCCGGCAGTGGCCAGCACCGTGCGCCCGTATTCGACGCGCAGCACCAGCAAAGCGAACACTAGCTGCAGGCTCAGGCCCCAGAGTACCGTCTTGAGACGAATCGCGCGACGGTCGGTGGAAAACGCCCAGGCCAGACCCAGCAAAGCGAGCACTCCCAGCAAACCGGAAAATCGCTCCATGCGAGCTCCTTCAGCCGGACGTGGTCCGGATGACGCGATGCACCAGGCCAGCCGGCGAAGCAGGCGGGCCGGGGACGATTGAATAACTCTGCTCCATCATCTGGCGTGCTTCCTCCAGGCGCCATTCCGAATTGTAGTGAAGCGTGCACAGCGGCTCGCCCGTTGCCACCTTGTCACAAACCTTCTTGTGCAGGACGACTCCCACCGCAGGATCGACCGGATCTTCCTTCTTTTCCCGACCGCCGCCCAACAGCATGCTGGCGATGCCGACTTGCTCGCACGCAATGTGCCCCACGTAGCCGCCGCTCGCGGCTCGTACGACCAGTTGGTGGCTGGCCTGTGGCAAGCGATTGAGATCGTCCAGCACGTCCGCATCCCCGCCTTGCAGACGGATGATCTCCCGGAACCTCTCCAGCGCCTGCCCACTCCCTAGTACCTTCTCGGCCGTCGTCCTCCCCGCAGCCACGCTATCCGCTAATCCCCCCAGATGGAACATCCACGCCGAGAGTTCCAGGCACAGTTCGCGCAGATCGGCGGGCCCCTCACCGCGCAGCACTTCGACGCATTCACGGACTTCGAGCGCATTGCCGACGTTGTAACCCAGGGGCTGGTCCATGTCCGTGATCAGCGCCACCACTTGCTTCCCCATCTGCTGCCCGGTTTCCACCATCAGCTTCGCCAGAAACATCGCGTCTTCTTCTTCTTTCATGAAGGCGCCGCTTCCCGTCTTCACGTCCAACACCAGCGAGTCGATCCCTTCCGCCAGCTTCTTGCTCATGATGGAGGCGCTGATCAGGTACGGACTCTCCACCGTCGAGGTCACGTCGCGCAATGCATACATCTTGCGGTCGGCGGGCGCGATTTCGGTTGTCTGCCCGATCAGGGCGCAGCCGCACTGCCGCAGTTGACGCCGAAATTGTTCCAGCGTCAGGTTGACGTTGAAGCCCGGAATCGACTCCAGCTTATCCAGCGTCCCGCCCGTATGGCCGAGGCCGCGGCCGCTGATCATCGGCACCACCAACCCTCCCGCGGCCGCGAGGGGGGCAATCACCAGCGAGGTCTTGTCGCCGACGCCTCCGGTCGAGTGTTTGCCCACCTTGTGCCCGGGCAGGTCGGAGAAATCCAGAACCTGTCCTGAATGCAGCATCGCATCGGTCAGAGCCTCAAGTTCGGCTCTGGTCATGCCCCGCAGCACCACGGCCATCAGCCATGCCGCCAATTGGTAGTCCGGGATCTCCTCCTTCGAGGCGCCGAGCACGATGAAGCTGATCTCCTCCCGACTCAGCTCCAGGCCATCGCGCTTACGACGGATTACTTCGGTTGCACGCATCGCTGACCAGTCCTCCTGAGAGCTGCAGGGCGGGAACGCAAGAGCTTAATCGCCGATGGCCTGTTCGGGGAAGATGCTCCTTGGCTACAGTGGTTGGAGCGCGCCAAGCGGAGGGCCTCAATACCCGGGCGATGAGTTCGCCGGTCCGTTCGGCGCAAGTGGCGGTGCTGACAACTCCCGCATGATAGCGACTCCGTTGCTCGTTCCGATGCGGTCGGCGCCCGCCGCTACCATCGTGGCCACGTCGGCGGCCGTGCGGATCCCGCCGGCAGCCTTCACTCCCGCCCGGTTCCCCACCACGCCACGCATTAACGCGACATCTGCCGCGGTGGCGCCACCACCGCCGAATCCTGTGCTCGTCTTCACAAAGTCAGCCTCGGCAGCCAGCGCCAACTCGCAAGCCGTTACCTTTTCTTCTTGGGTGAGTAATGCCGTCTCCAGGATCACCTTCACCAGAACCCCGGTCTCGTGCGCGGGACGGGTGACGGTTCGGATGTCGTTTTCGACCAGGCGTCGGTCCCCGGCTTTCAGCGCACCCACGTTCAGCACCATGTCCAGTTCGTCCGCGCCCAGTCGGATGGCCTCCGCAGCCTCAAAACGCTTGACGGTGGCCAGCGTGGCCCCGAGCGGAAATCCCACCACCGCCGCCACTCGCACGGGAGTATCGCGCAGCTCCCAGGCCGCCAGCGCGACATGCATGGGGTTTATGCAAACCGCTGCAAACTGGAAGTGCAGGGCCTCCTTGCAAAGGCGTGCTACCGCGGCAGCCGTAGCCTCCGGCCGCAGCAGCGTGTGGTCGATCAGTCTTGCTGCGCTGCGCCAGTCGGAGGTGCCGGCTCCGACCGCCGCGTGATCATGTGGAACACTCTGCATGGCGCGTCCCGTCAGGCTCGGCTTGGCCCTTCCGGTTCGTCGATGGCTTCCGGCGGCAGAATACAGATGTCCTTCAGATTCCGGTAGCGCTCTCCGTAATCCAGGCCGTAACCGACAACGAACTGGTTGGGGATCTCGAAGCCCACATAGTCGGCGGTGACCAGCACCTGGCGGCGGGCCGGTTTATCCAGGAGCGCGGCTACTCGCAGCATTCGTGGCTGGTGCGCAGCAATCACGCTCTTCAAATAGGTGAGCGTCAGACCGGTGTCCAGGATATCTTCCACCAGGATCACGTTCTTCCCTTCCATGGATTGATCCACGTCCTTCGTCAGCCGCACTTCTCCGGTATTGGCAGTCCGGTCGCCGTAGCTCGCAACCCCGAAGAAGTCGAACGTGGCATCCAGCTTGACGTGGCGCGCCAGGTCACTGAGGAAGATGGTGGCGCCTTTCAGCACGCCCACCAGCAACACCGACTGGCCTTGGAAGTCCCGGGTTATCTCCGCGCCCATCTCGGCCACACGCCCGGCGATCTGGTCACGACTCAGCAGAACCTTCAATCCGACTATTGCGGTCAAGGTTCCCTCTTCATAGGCGGAAGCTGTCCGGCAGCAGTTCAGAGATGTGACGTTGCTTCCAACCCTCCGCGGCCGTGTACAGAACCACCGCGTCCGGGCCGAACTCGAAGATCACCTGCCGGCAAGCGCCGCAGGGAGCACAAGGCAGATTTCTACTGTTGACGACCACTACGGCCCGAATCTTCATGCCTGCCCCTTCCTTGGTGATCGCCGACTGAATCGCATTAACTTCCGCGCAGTTCGTAAGGCCGTAGGAGGAGTTCTCGACATTGCACCCCGTGTGAACCGTCCCTCGTTCCGTCAGAACGGCACTGCCGACGTGGAACCTGGAATAGGGCGCGTACGCCCTTCTCATGGCCGCGCGCGCGGCGCGGATCATGCGGCGGCGCTGCCCGATGGGAAGTTGTTCTTTCTGGCGGCTTGCTCCTTTCATGGGCCTCCCTGGCCTAATGGGTCGGTGCATGATAGCTGATAGGATGGCCAAGGCAACAGGGCGGATGGCACCTTGGAGGCACCTTGAACGAACAGTTCTGGCGATTGGCGGTGGAGAAGGCGCGTGAGGGCATTGCCGCCGGCCAGACCCCGTTTGCGGCCGTCATTGTGCGCCAAGGAGCGGTCGTAGCCGCCGCTCATAACACCGTTTGGCGAGACTGTGATCCCACTGCCCATGCGGAAGTCAACGCCATCCGGCAGGCTGCACGGGCACTGCAAGCTATCGAACTGAGCGGTTGTGAGCTGTTTTCCACCTGCGAACCATGCCCCATGTGCCTGAGCGCCATCCACTGGGCAAAGATCGATCGCGTGCTATATGGCGCCACCATCGCCGATGCCGCCGCGGCCGGCTTCTCCGAACTCCATGTTTCGGCACGTCAACTTGCCGAGCTTGGCGGCAGCAGCCTGCGAGTCGAGGCGGTGCCTTCCGAAGACTGCCGCGCCCTGTTCGACTTGTGGCGCAAGACGGGGCGCAGCCAAACCTACTAGCCCGACCGCAAGCTGGCTCGCGTTCCCTGGTTTGCCGTTTGCCCGTCTTGAACCACTACCGCGCGGCGACTATAGTGTCGCCTTGTCGGGAGGTCCCTTATGCCTCGCACCATCCGCTGCGGCCTGATACAGGCGCGGAACGTGCTCGGGCCGAGTCGCTCCATGGCCGAGATCAAGCAGGCCATGGTACAAAAGCATCTCAAGCTGATCGACCAGGCTGCCCGCAAGCGTGTAAGCATCCTCTGCCTCCAGGAACTTTTCTACGGTCCTTATTTCTGCGCCGAGCAGGATGTTCGCTGGTACGAGCTTGCCGAGAAAGTACCCGCCGGACCGACCGTCAAGCTGATGCAGAAGGTGGCCGCCCGCCACCGGATGGTGATGGTCGTGCCCGTCTACGAAGAAGACCTGACCGGGCTCTACTTCAACACCGCCGCGGTGATCGACGCCGATGGCCGCTATCTGGGCAAATACCGCAAGCATCACATCCCCCATTGCCACCCGGGATTCTGGGAAAAGTTCTACTTCACTCCGGGTGACCTGGATTACCCGGTCTTCCCGACCAAGTACGCCAAGGTCGGCGTTTACATCTGCTATGACCGGCATTTCCCCGAAGGCGCACGCATTCTGGGGCTCAATGGCGCCGAGATCGTGTTCAATCCTTCGGCTACCGTCGCCGGACTTTCCGAGTATCTCTGGGAACTGGAGCAGCCTGCCCACGCCGTCGCCAACGGATATTTCGTGGGTGCCATCAATCGCGTGGGCACGGAGAAGCCCTGGAGCATCGGCGAGTTCTATGGCAAGAGCTACTTCTGTGACCCACGAGGCAAGATCATTGCCCAGGCATCGCGAAACAAGGATGAAGTCCTGGTTGCCGACCTCGACCTGGACAGGATTCTCGAGGTCCGCAAGGTATGGCAGTTCTTCCGCGACCGCCGTCCGGATAGCTATGGTCCCTTGAGCGCCCATACCGGATCTGCCGCGGCCGCAGATTAGAGCCGTTCGAACACGGATTAGGTTCGAGGAGAAATCCCATGAGTGCTGTAGCAGAGGCAACGCTGGCCCGCGCCCTGAACTTCGTCAATGGTCACTGGATGCAACCGGCCGGCGAGCGCAGGGTGGAACGGCGCAACCCGGCGGACCGCGACGACCTGGTCGGCGTCGTGACTCTCTCCACGCGCGAGGAGGCCCGCGCCGCCATCCAGGCGGCCGCGGAAGCCTTCCCGGCCTGGCGTGCCACGCCTGCGCCGCTGCGCGGCCGCATGATCGCCCGCGCGGCACAAATCATGACCGAACGCCAGCAGGAACTCGGCCGCGTTCTGACTCGCGAAGAAGGCAAGACCCTCAGCGAATCGAACGGTGAGATCCTGCGCTCGATCAACGTGCTGGACTTCATGGCCGGCGAGTCCCGCCGCCTCGGCGGCGAGACCTTGCCCTCCGAGCTTCCTCGCAATCTCGCCTACACCGTCAAGCAGCCGCTCGGTGTGGTCGCCTGCATCACTCCCTGGAACTTTCCCGTGGCCATACCGGTGTGGAAGATCGCGCCCGCCTTGGTAGCCGGCAACACCGTCGTCTTCAAGCCCGCCACCATCACGGCTTTCACCGGGATGAAGGTCGTGGAGATCTTCCAAGAGGCCGGTCTGCCGCCGGGCGTGCTCAACATGGTGGTGGGATCGGGCTCGGAAGTCGGCGACGAGTTGGTAGAAAACCCGGTGGTCAAGGCTGTCAGCTTCACCGGATCGAACGAGGTGGGCTCCGCTTTATATGCCCAAGGCGCCCGCCAGATGAAAAGGGTGCAGTGTGAGATGGGGGGCAAGAATCCGCTGGTCGTGTTGGAAGATGCCGACCTGAACCTGGCCGTGGAGAGCACGCTCCAGGGCGCATTCGGCTCCACCGGGCAGCGCTGCACGGCCACCAGCCGAGCCATCGTGGTGGAGTCGGTCGCCGACGAATTCGTCCGGCGCCTCGCCCAGCGCACCGCAGAACTGAAGGTAGGAAACGGCGCTCAACCCGGCGTGCACGTGGGGCCGTCGGTGGACGAGTCGCAGTTCCAGACTGTCCTTCGCTACCTCGAGATCGGCAAGCAGGAAGGCGCGCGCCTGGTCTGTGGGGGCGCCCCTCTGCGCAGTGGCGAGTACCAACGCGGCTACTTCGTCCAGCCCACAATCTTCGACCACGTGCAGCCCCGGATGCGCATCGCCCAGGAGGAAATCTTCGGGCCCGTGCTCTCGGTCATTCGCGTGCCGGATTTCGAAACCGCCCTGGAAGTTGCCAACGGTGTCGTCTACGGCCTGAGTTCCTCCATCTACACCCAGAACGTCTCCCGGGTGTTCGAATTCGCCGACCGCATCGAAACCGGCATCACGCACATCAACTCGCCCACGACGGGCGGTGAAGCTCAGGTTCCTTTCGGTGGAATGAAGGCGACCGGCGTCGGCCTGCGCGAGCAGGGGCGCGTGGCCATCGATTTCTTTACTGAGCTGAAGGCCGTCTACGTGGACTACACCGGCGCGAAGCGCGAGTCGAATATCTACTGACCCGCTTTCGAACCCGATGGCAGTGCTGCCAGAAGATTGCGACGCAGGCGCGCTGCCGTCCGTTCGTCGAAGCCTTCCATCACCACGACCAGGTCGCCGTGCGCCTCAACCCGCACCACCCCTTCCTCCGTAGCCCACCTGGTCGGACGACTTCCCGGTCCTCGCTTCCCCTTCACACCGGAGGTGATGGCAGTCACGCGCCGGTAGCGGCTCTCTAGGCCAGCTCCGTAGAACCCGGCGAAGCGGCCTGCGGCCGACGGGCTCGCCCAGCGCGATACATACACCATCGCCAACGCCGAGGTTTCCGGGATGCACTGCACCGCCTTCAGGATGATCCCCGCTTTCGAAGATGGCGGATGGCATGGCCCGCCCTTACGGCGCGCAGCGTAATAGATGCCGCCCCGCCATTTACTCGCCAGTGCTTCTGCTTCGTCGGCGTCCTGGCCGTACTGCCGCAGCAGCAGGGCCACGTCGATGGCACCCACCGAGCCGGAATCGTACGGCTGGTACGCAGGCGCAACCAGTGGGCCCAGCTTCGGCACTTTCATGGGCGCGAACGTCTCGCCCTTCAGATAGCTCTGCGGATTCATCACCTGGTAGCTGTTCTTCGGAGGATCGCGCAGCACGCCGGCAAACGCTCGCTCGCGCCCCGCCCGGGCATCCACTTCCTGCTCGAAGCGCAGCCCCCAGGTGTAGGGGAACGCCAGGGACTCCTTCAGGAACATGGGCGCCTGCTCCAGCACGGCGGTGGGCGCATCGCTGTTCAGCAGTCCCGCTACCTCGGGCGCCGAGAACGGGTCGCCCTGGTTGTTGTTCGCCGCCATCCATTTCCGCGCCGCATCCATGGCGTACTCAATCAGCGACACCATGCCCTGCCCCTCGACCACGGCAGAACGCGCCACGCTTTCCTCGTCGGCCTCAGCGTCCAGATCGTCCGGATCCGACAGGCCCGGCTTGGGCGGCCGCGAACCCTGTACCCACTTCTCCAACGGAACCATCTGGTCCTGAAGCGCGTGCGTCAGTTCGTGCGCCATCACCGGCTTCTGCACCGCCGGATCCACCCAGTCCAGCAGGTACACCGTCTGCGTCTTCATATCGTAGAAACCCGCCACCTGCTCTTCGAACAGGTCCAGCAGGAATCCGCCCAGGTCGAAGTCGCGCGGCAGCAGTCCGAATTTTTTCAGCACCACTTCGGAGCGCAGCAGGCGCTCCGCGTCCTGATCCTCCGCCATGCGTCCGCGGATGTGCTCCCGCACCTGCTCCCGGCTGGCCAGCGCTCGCTTCACGGGATGGCGAATGGGCAGGCCGGTCTGCTTGCTCACCAGCGCCATCACTTCATCCACCGATTCGAGCAGCTGCTTGGCCTGCTCCGGCGTGATGCGCGCATCCTTCGACGGAGCCGCCACCGAAGCCGGGGCAGTCGCAGGAGCCGAAGGCGCCTCGGTCTGTGCCGCCGCCGAGGACACCAGCAGGAAAGCCAGCAGGAACCATCTGGCCGCTACTTCACAGGACCTTGGCGTCTTCACCATCCACGCTCTCCTGACGGGCGTCATCCCGTCCTCTCGATTAGAGCACGAACCTTCGCAGAGAGATGGATGAGGGGGCTTCGTAGCGACGCAGCTTCCTGCGTCTCTGGTGGAGGATCGGGCTTCAGCCCGACGCCAAAGCTCGGATCAGGAGGAGGGGCTGGGCCCTCGCGCCAAAGCTACTTCTCGGCCGACAATTGCACCCTTGGGAAGAACGCCTCCCGCAGCCGCCCTGCAGTGTCGTCGTCGAAGCCTTCCAGAACCAACACGCTCTTCCCTGCCACTTCGATGGATACCGGTCCTTCATCGGTGTCCCAGCGGTTCATTCCCGCACCCGTCGCTCGCTGGTATCGCTTGCGGATGCCGCCTGCATAGGCGGTGGCGAATCGTTCTGCGTCTTCCTCCCTTTCCCAGCGCGACGCATAGGCCACGCCCAACGACTCCGGCGCCGCCTTCCCGCTCCCCTCCGGTACCGCCGCGTAATAGAACCCGCCCCGCCACCGCTTCCACA
>DATIGQ010000189.1 GCA_035454605.1 Terriglobales bacterium | reverse complement strand
TTCCGCGCCGCCGGGCACCAGACCGATTTCCTGAAGCTGCCGGAAACGCGACGGCTCTTCCGCAGCGAGCAATATCTGCCGTCGCCAACGATCGATCGTGAGCCACTCAGCCGGTGGAGGGAATCCGGCGGGAAGTATATGTTCGCGCGTGCCCGTGAACGTGTGAGCGAGCTTGTCGCCAGCTACGCGCGACCCAGCATGGCCGCAGATGTGGAGGAGCATCTACTCGACGTCGTGCGCAGGCGAGCAGGCAAGGCAGGATTGCACAGTTTGCCGGGAATCTAGCTTCGATTGCACGGAAACCGCTCGTTCGGCGACAATGGCTGGCCGCGAGAGGACGTGTTTCTCACCGCGTTCTTCTGTCGGACCTCGAAGGCATGTCTGACCTGACCCGTTTGTCTGCTTCCACCATGGCGCAGCAGGTGCGCGCCCGCAAAATATCGTCGGTAGAACTGATCGACGCGCACCTAGCGCGCATCGAACGCCTGAATCCGCAATTGAACGCCTTCGTCTCGATGGACGTGGAGGGAACGCGCCGGGCCGCGCAAGCAGCTGAGGAGGCGGCGATGCGCGGTGACGAGCTGGGGCCGCTGCACGGTGTTCCGGTAAGCATCAAGAGCTCGATTGACGTCGTCGGGCTGCGCTGCGAAGCGGGTACGAAGATACGCGCCGGCAATGTGGCCCAGCAGGATGCGCCTCTGGTGGCGCGCCTGAAGGCCGCTGGGGCGGTGGTGCTGGGTACCACCAACGTTCCGGAGTTCCTGATGGCGTGGGAGACGGACAACCTGCTGTACGGGCGCACCAACAGTCCCTGGGACCTGGAACGTACGCCGGGTGGCTCGAGCGGCGGCGAGGCGGCTGCCATCGCGGCGGGGCTCTCGGCCGCCGGGGTAGGTTCCGACGGGGGAGGCTCCATTCGCGTGCCGGCACATTTCAGCGGCATCTGCGGGCTCAAGCCTACCCCCGGCCGGGTGCCCGCCACCGGACACTTCCCGGAATCTCTGGGGCCTTTTGCGCCGCTGGGGGTGGTAGGACCGATGGCGCGGACCATCGAAGACGTCCGACTGATGTTCGAGGCGATGGCGGGAGCGGACTGGGGAGACACCAGCGCGGCACCGGTCCCGCTGCGGCGAGTCAGCGAGAATGACGCACGCGAGCTTCGTGTCGGCTACTTCGAGGACGACGGTTGCGTTCCCGTCACGGACGAAACGCGAGTTGCGGTCCGCGCGGCAGCCGACGCGCTGCGCCAGCAGGGTTTCGACGTCGTGCCTTTCCGGCCGGACGTCTTGCCGCAGGCGCGCCGGCCGTGGAACGTAATGTTCGGCCGCTGCGGCCAGATGGTGCTGGGGCCGCTGGTCGCCGGGCGCGAAGCGGATCAGCACCCCATCCTCAAAGAACTCCTGGCATCGATCGGGACAAGACCTCCGCTCACCGCTGCCGACCTCTTGAACGCGTGGCTGGAGCGAGATGTGCTGCGGCTGCAACTTTTGGCGCAGATGCGCCAATTTCCCGTGCTGCTCTGTCCGGTGTGCGCCATTCCGGCTTTCCGCCATGGTGAGCGCCGCTGGACGATCGGTGGAACGACAGTGGAATACCTCGGCCGTGAGCGCGATGCCTTTTCCTATGCCGAGTACTTCAACGCCCTGGGGAATCCGGCAGCGGTGGTTCCGGTCAGCCGCTCTGCCGAAGGTCTGCCGATCGGTGTGCAGGTCGTGGGGAGGCCGTGGGAAGAGGAGGAGACGCTGGCGGTCGCGGCTGTTCTCGACAGGGCGTTCGGTTTTCAGGGGCCACCGATGTTCCACGAGAGCCCCTAAGGGCTATTCGCGCACGAGCGGCTGCAGTTGAAGTCGCCCATCCGGGCAGTTTAGTCTGCGGGAGAGCATGAGCCCACCGCGTTGGTTCCTCCGTTCGCTGCCAGCACTCGTCCTACTGCTGTTCCTGGGTGCGCCTCGGTTCGCGGCCCAGAAAACTCCGGGGTTCTCCACAACTCAGGGCACCGAGACAACGCGCGACTCCGCCGCGGCAGTCAGGGCCAACAACCTGGGCGCCGCATATATGAACCAGCAGCGCTTCGCGCAGGCCCTGCAGCAGTTCGAGCAGGCCGCGGCGTTGGATCGAAGGCTGTGGGTGGCGCGGCTCAACCAGGGGATAGCGCGGTACAACGCGCAGCAGTTCGATCGGGCGAAAGCCATCTTGGAAGAGATCACCCGGTCGCATCCGGAAAGTGTGCGGGCCTGGTACAACCTGGGCCTGCTGCTCCGCCAGCAGGGAGAGTCCGAGGCTGCTCTACAGGCTTTCGGCCGAGCGGCACAGCTCGATCCGGACGACGCGGACACCCAATATTTCCTAGGCTGGATGGCCACGCAGTTGGAGAACTACGGCGACGCCATCGCGGCGTATGGGCGGGCGCTGGCACTGAACCCTTTCCATGCTTCGGCGGAGTTCGGCTTGGCGCGTGCTTTGCAGCGTCGCGGTCAGACCGAGCAGGCGCGGGAACACCTGGCGCGATTCCAGCGGATCACGCAGGAAAAGCTGGGCGCTCCCATCAGCCTGGCGTACGGAGACCAGGGGCGCTACTCGCTGGCAGAAGAAATCGGCGGGGTCCGGAGGACGCCGATTGCAGCCGTCCCGGTTCGCTTTGCGCCGGTTGCGCGAGCGACCGGTTTGCGGTTCACACATCGCAGCTCCCCGACCGGGTCAGATGAGGAACTGGGGTCCGGCGCGTGCTTTTTCGATTACGACGGCGATGGGCGACCGGATCTCGCGCTGCTGAACAGCGGCGGAGATAGCGCTATCGCGCTATATCACAACGTAGCGCCGGGACGGTTTGTGAATGCGACCCAGACCGCGGGACTCAGGACTGACGGGCAGGCCATGTCCTGTACGGCTGGTGACTTCGACAATGATGGCAAAACGGACCTGGCCGTGAGCTTCCGGGGCGGCGTTCGCTTGTTCCACAACCTGGGCGCGAAATTCGAAGACGTTACCGCCAAGGCGGGCCTTGAGGCAGGCGGCGAAGCCTCTCATTCAGAGCCCAAGGGCCTGTTCCTGGGTGTGACCTTCGTGGACTATGACCACGACGGAGACCTGGATCTCTATGCGGCGCGATTCCAGACGGTAAGCGACCCGGCGAATTCCGAGCCGGTTCCTCTCGCTGCGCCAATGGGTAACGTCCTGTGGCGTAACAATGGCAATGGAACTTTCACGGAGCGCACCGAGCAGACCGGGCTGGCGGGCGAGAATCCGAGCTTTGGAGCGGTTCTCTCGGACCTGAATTCCGACCGCGCCGTGGACCTGGTGGTGACCGGCACCGGCCCGGCGCCGACCATGTACCTGAATCCAAGGGAAGGGAAGTTCCGTGCCGAGCAGCCTTGGGCACAAGCGATGCCCGGACCGGCGGTGGGGGCCGTCGTATTTGACTTCGACAAAGACGGCTGGATGGACCTCGCATTCACCCATACGCAAGCGCCCGGACTTAGCTTGTGGCGCAATCTGAAGGGGAAGTCCTTCGAGATGGTTGCGCTGCCTGAGACGGGTTGGCGGCGTGGCTGGGGAGTGGCGGCGGTTGATTACGACAACGATGGTTGGATCGACCTGGTGGCCGCCGGCGAATCGAACGGCGGCGGGGAACTCAAGGTCCTGCGGAACAAAGGAACTCAAGGTTTCGAAGACGTTACACGCGCAACCGCGCTTAGAGGCTTGAAACTGTCGAGCCCTCGTGCGGTTCTGGCAGCCGACTATGATCGCGACGGCGACAGCGACCTGTTGATTACGCAGAACAACGGCCCGGCGGTCCTTTTGCGAAACGACGGCGGCAATCGCAACGGCTGGTTGCGGCTGGCCTTTCGAGGCCTGAACGACAACAAGAGCGCGGTGGGCACCAAGGTGGAGGTATTCGCCGGAACCCAGTGGCAGAAATGGGAGATCGGCTCGTCGTCCGGGTACCTGGGGCAGAGCGCACCGGAGATCCTGGCCGGCCTGGGGCGGGAGCGCCGCGCTGACATCGTGCGCATGCTGTGGCCCACCGGCGTCCTGCAGGATGAAATCCAGTTCGTGGCGGGCCGCTCGGTGACCGTGGATGAGATCGACCGGCGAGGCTCTTCCTGCCCGGTCTTGTTTGCCTGGAACGGTGAACGCTACGAATTCGTGACGGACATGGTGGGCGCCGGAGTCCTGGGGCACTGGGTGGCGCCGGGAGAGCAGAACATCCCGGACCCAACCGAGTACGTGAAGGTGGGCGGCGAGCGCGTCCGGCCACGCGAGGGACGCTTGAGCTTTCGCTTCGTCGAGCCCATGGAAGAGACCGTCTATCTCGACCAGGTCCGCCTGCTGGCCGTGGATCATCCCGAAGGCGTGGAGGTTCATCCCAACGAACACTTCCGCATTGGGCCGCCGTTTCCGGAATTCCGGGTGATTGCTTCCCGTGGGGCTCGACCACCGGCGGGCGCCTGGGATGACCGCGGGCACAATGTGTTGCCGTTGGTCGAACAGACTGACCAGCGTTATGTGGACAGCTTCGCGCGCCAGGCATTCCGCGGCTTCGCCGAGCTGCACAGCCTGGAATTGGATCTGGGTGAGCCGTACACCGCCGGACCGCTGCGACTGATCATGACCGGATATATCGACTACTTCACGCCGACGTCAGCCTATGCGGCGGATCAGGCGGGCGTGCAGGCTATCGTCCCCTACGTCGAGGCGCTCGATGCCGGCGGGCATTGGGTGAAGGTGGTCGATGAAATGGGTTTTCCGGCGGGACTGGCGCGCACCATGATTGCGGACCTCTCCGGGAAGCTTCCCGCGGGGGCACGGCGCATCCGCATCCGTACCAATCTCTCCATCTACTGGGACCAGATCCTGATCGATCGCACGAGCGATGCACCTCCCGTGCGTCTGAACGAGGTTCCACTGGCCCGAGCCGAGCTTGCGTACCTGGGATACCCGCGTCTGGTCGAGGGGCATCCCACAGGCAACGTGCGCTTTGATTACGCCCAGGTGAGCGCGACGGGGCCGTACGCACGCCACCTGGGCAGCTTCACGCGCTACGGCGAAGTACATGAACTCCTGACTGCGGCCGAGGATCGATTCGTGGTGATGGGCTCAGGCGACCAGGTGGCGCTGGACTTTGATCCGGCCGGCCTGCCACCGCTGCCCCAAGGGTGGAAGCGCGACTACTTCTTTTACGCTGACGGCTTCACCAAGGACATGGACTTTTACGCTGCGCTCGCGTACAGCGTGGATCCACTGCCGTTCCACGGCATGGGGACGTATCCCTATCCTGCATCCAAGGCCTTCCCGGATGACGCGGCGGCGCTCGAGTATCTGCTCAACTTCAACACGCGCTTGGACCGGGGCACCGCGCCGCCCAGCCTGCGCTTCCGGTATGAGAAGCCAACTAGTGCGACGAAGCCGGGGAGAGGGCCGAGATGAAGCCGGGATCAGAACGCAGCAGGGCGGGGAAGTCACGCACGTACTGCTTCAGGTGCCGGTACCAGAAGCCGTGAAACTTGAACTGTTCCATCTCAGCCAGGGCTTGCTCCGGAGTCCATCCCTCGAACGCCATGCGATAAGCCGCCACCATCACACCCGTTCGATCCGCGCCACGGTGGCAGTGCACGAATATCGTGGTGCGCGGATGATTGCGCGTCAGACGAAGGAACTCCTCGACCTGCTCCTTGCTTGGAAGTGATCGTGCGCTCCAGGGGATGCTCAGGTAGCGCATGCCGCGCGACTCCACCTCGGTGCGCTCCTTGCGGATCGCATCCTGGCTGGTGTTGAAGTCAACGACGATCTCGACGCCCAGCCGGCGGAGTGTGTCAAATCCTTTCTCTTCCGGCTGGCCGCCGCGAAACAAGCGCTCGTTGACACGCCCGAGATTGGGTAGACCGGGCTCCTTCAGCTTGACGGCCGGAGCCGCGGCCTTGGTGGCAGGCGGAGACGCCTGCTGGCCGTTGAGCTGAGGAACCGGCAGCCCGAGGAACAAGGCCGCGACCGTTGTCCAGGTCAGCAGGTGACGTCGAGTCCGCGCGCGGACGAAAGCGGTTGCGATATGTCTCGAAGTTGACACTCAGACATTCTATCTTCGTGCTCGTCTACAATGCTGCCCTGCGAGTGCGAGTCCCACAGTGCACACGGCGGAAGTGGTCATTATCGGCGGCGGAATCGTCGGGTCGAGCATCGCCTATCACCTGACGGAAGCCGGATGCCGGGATGTGTTGGTGATCGAGCGGGAAACCCATCAGGGCAAGGGCTCCACCGGCAAGAGCATGGGCGGCGTGCGGGCCCAGTTCTCGACCCCTGTCAACATCCAGATGTCGCTGTACTCCATCCCGTTCTACGCCTCGTTCGAGGAGCGGCTGGGGCATCCTTCGGGTTACCGGCCGCAGGGGTATTTGTTCGCCGCGACCAGCGACGCACATTTGAGTTACTTGCGCGCCAACTATGAACGTCAGGTAGCGCTGGGTTTGAAGACAGCGCGGCTGATCTCCGCCGACGACATCACGCGGATGTACCCGCAACTGCGCTCGGATGACATTCGCGGCGGCAGTTTCTGCTCCACGGACGGATTCGTGGACCCTTACAGTGCCATGGTGGGCTTCATGACCCGCGCCGCCGAACAAGGAGCGCGCCTATGGCGGGATACCGAGGTGACCGGGATTGCCCGTAATGGAGATGGCGTTTCGTGCGTAGAGACGACACGCGGTCCGGTCGGGACGCGCACGGTGGTGAACGCGGCGGGAGCGTGGGCCGCGGGAGTGGCCCGCATGGCGGGGGTGGACCTGCCGGTCGAGCCGTTGCGCCGCATGCTGGTGCCGACCGAGCCGTTCGACGCCTTCCCCCGGACCGCGCCCATGATCATCGACATGTCCAACGGCTTTCATTTTCGCCCGGAGGCTCTCGGTTTCCTGCTGGCGTGGAACGATCCGGAGGAAACGCCGGGATTCAAGACCGACTTCGATCCCAACTTCATCGAAAAGGTGCTGACGCGCGCCGCGGACCGAGTGCCCTGCTTCGAGCAAGTGGCCGTGAATCCCAAGCGCGCCTGGGCGGGTTTGTACGAGATGACTCCCGACCATCATCCCGTCCTGGGACCTGCATCCGGCGTCCGAGGCCTGTTCTTCGCCAATGGCTTCAGCGGACATGGGGTGATGCACGCCCCAGCCACCGGCAAGATTGTTTCCGACCTGATCCTCACGGGAAAGACGGACGTGGTGGACGCCAAGCTGCTCAACCTGGAGCGGTTTGCCGAAGGGCGGATGATCGAAGAGACTGCGGTTCTGTGACTACCCGTTGGCGGTCGTCCGAACCCTTGTAGTTATTCCTGGATTCACTCGCAGAATTCCATAATTACCATTCAGTACACAGACTTGGAGGCTCACCCTTGAGTTCCTGGCCCGGGAAAGCACTGCTGTCCTTCCTGCTTCCTGGAGGCCTGATCGTGCTGTGTGCGATGGCGCTGCTCGAGGGAAGGGAGGTTTCCCCGCCGGCGGCGGTGGCGGACTTCTATCTTTACGCCACGTTGGCGGCCGGCGCGCTCCTGGCTTGGCGATTCCAGGCCCGGCGGGCATTCCTGGCGTTCCTGGTGATGCTGTTGGTGGACCGGGGCATGTCCTTTGCTCAGTCCGGAGGAGCCCCGGCGATGTTTGACCTGCTGGCCGTACTGCTCCCCATCAACCTGGTCCTGCTGGCGTTTGCCGACGACCTGGCGTTCCGGCTGGAGTCGGTCGGGGTGCCAGCCGCCCTGTTGCTGGCGCAGGCGGGAGCGGTCTCGGTGGTTTCTCGCTCCGAACTGGCGGCCAGCCTGGATGTGCTGCGCGAGCCTCTCCTAGCCCCGCAACTCTTCGCGTGGGCGCATGTGCCGCAGGTGCCGCTGTTTCTCTTCCTGGCCGCAGTCCTCATGCTCCTGCTGCGTTATCTGCTCCTGCGGCATCCCCAGGACATCGGGTTCTTCTGGGCCATTGGGGCAGCGTTCCTGGCGGTGCGCACCATGGGGAACGGCAAGGTGGCAACCGCCTACCTGGCTACCGCAGCGCTGGTGCTGGTGGTGAGCGTGGTTGAGACTTCCTACCGGCTGGCGTATCACGACGAACTCACCCGCCTTCCTGGCCGGCGCGCGCTGCAGCGGGCTCTCGAACAGCTCGGTGGCCACTACAGCATTGCGGTGCTGGACATCGATCATTTCAAGAGTTTCAACGACGAATACGGGCACGACACCGGCGACCAGGTGTTACGAATGGTCGCTGCTCGCATCTCGCAGGTGACGGGCGGTGGCGATGCCTTCCGCTATGGCGGTGAGGAGTTCGTCGTCGTGTTTCCGGAGCGTTCACTGCGCGAAGCGTACCCGCACCTGGAGGATCTGCGAAAGATCATCGCCCACTCGACTTTCAATGTACGCGGCCCCGACCGCAGCCACAGGAGAAGAAAGGAGCGCCGCTGCGGCACACGGGCGCGGAGTGGGGCGCCCAGCGGGCCGCGCAGGACGTCGGTGACGGTCAGCATCGGCCTGGCCGCCGCGAGCGCCCAGCTCAAACAGCCGGAGGATGTCGTGCGCATGGCTGACAAGGCTCTCTACCGCGCCAAGGCGGCGGGCCGTAACCGGGTGGAAGTAGCCGGACTTTCTCGACCGATCGATCGTCCTCGTCAACAGGCACCGGTCGGAACCTAGGCCATCTCCGCGCTACTATCAGGCCGCAACTTGGCGGCCGGTGTTGCATCTTATCCTTGGCATCTTTCCGGAGTGATTTCAATGACAGAAAAGGCGACATTTGCGGCCGGCTGCTTTTGGGGAATCGAGGCGGCGTTTCGCGAAGTGGCAGGCGTGGTGGACACGCAGGTGGGATATTCGGGCGGGCACTACGACAATCCCACCTACCACGATGTATGCACGGACCAGACCGGGCATGCGGAAGTGGTCGAGGTCACGTTCGATCCGGCTCGTGTTTCCTATGACCAGTTGCTCGATGTCTTTTGGAAGATCCATGACCCGACGCAATTGAACCGCCAGGGGCCGGACTATGGATCGCAGTACCGCTCGGCGATTTTCTTCCATTCACCGGAGCAGGAAGCCGGGGCGCGAGCGTCGAAGGAGAAGCAGCAGAAGTCCGGCCGAGTCTCTCGGACTATCGTGACCAAAATCGAGCCCGCGTCGACCTTTTACCGCGCGGAGGAATACCACCAGCGCTACCTGGAGAAGCGCGGCGCGAAGGCCTGCCACTTTTGAGCACTAGTGGGCCGCTCTCACGGCGACCCAAGCTGCGATTACTTCTTGAAGAGGTTGTCGAAGGCCCTGCGGGCATCGTCGGGGCTGCCGCTCGAGACTGAGGCGGGGCCGGCTCCGGTTTCACGCTCCACGCGCACTTGTAACTCGAAGAACTGGCAGTCATTGCGCGCGTCCTTCTGGGCGATGCGTTCCGTGATGGGCTTGGAGCACTCGAACCGGCTGCCGGGATCGAAGAACGAACATTGCTTGCACGCATGCAGGGCTGCCCCGCATTTGGGGCATTGGCCCCGGGGATCCACCTCAGGACCTAGGATGGCGCCGCATTGGGCGCAGCGGGAGATGGCCCGCTTGCCGGGCATTTGGAGCGCTCGTGGTCCGAACGTCTCTTCTTTCTTCTTCGGTCTTTCCTTCGGAGCGCTCCGTTCTTCGGAGCGGTCCATGTAGCCGCGCTGCCGGTATTTGCGGTCAGACATATGCGGCCTCCTTCCGTCGAATGACGGCGTACGGCCTACGGGGAGGATTCTTACTGCCCGGAGATCGGCGATCCAGCGAGCAGAGCGCCGCTTCTATCTGCGTGCCTTGCGTGCCCGTTCCGGGGCTTCAGCTTCGACCGGACTCGCCCCATCCGCCGCCGCCGAACGAGCCGGCTTCTTGGCTTGCGCCAGGCTCATCTTCAGGGCCTCCAGGATGTCCACTACTGGGGCCAGCCGCTCGGGCGCAGCCACTTCCACGGTCTCGTGGCCTTCGACCTTGGCCCGGATAAGCCCTTTCAGATTATCGCGATAGTCATCCTTGTACTTCGTGGGTTCGAAGGGTCCGGCCAGCGACTCGATCAGATTGATGGCAAGATCCAGTTCCTTCTCCTTGACCAGGGAGGAGTTGGTGCGGAACTCATCCACCTTGCGGATCTCGTCGGTGTAGTACAGGGTGTGCATCAGGATGCCCTTCTCACCCGGCCGCAGAATCACGACATGCTCACGGTTGTGCATGGCCACTTTGGCCAGAGCCGCGTAGCCGGTGCGCCGCAGCGCCTCGAACAGCAGCGCGTACGGCTTCTCGCCGGCTTCTTCCGGCGCCATGTAGTAGGAGCTTTCATAGTACAGCGGGTCGACTTCGGCCGACTTGACGAACTCCACGATCTCCATCGTCTTGGCGGTCTTGGGGGCGACCTTCTTGATGTCCTCGTCTGCGACCACTACGTACTTGTCTTTCTCATACTCGTAGCCTTTGACGACATCGGTGCGCGGGATGGGCTTGTCCTCCAGCGCGCAGTACAGCACGTTCTTCACCCGCGAGTGGTCTTCCTTATGAAGCTGGTTGAAGCTGACGGTTTCGCTGCGCGCCGCGCTGTACAATCGGACAGGAAGCGAAACCAGACCGAACGTGAGATGCCCTTTCCAAACCGTACTGGCCATGTAACCTCAGGGAACCGGGGGTCTTCGGGGGAAGTTAAGCCTATATCATACCCATCCCAGCGCTTCAAGATTACCCCATGTCACTAGATGAATACCTGCGGAAAAGGGTTTTCGAGCAGACCCCGGAGCCGCGTCCCTCGGGTGGCGAGGCGACCGGGAACCGCTTTTATGTTCAACGACATACGGCCCGTCGGCTTCATTACGATTTTCGGCTGGAGTACGAAGGTACGCTAAGGTCCTGGGCGGTTCCCAAGGGCCCCACGCTCGACCCCGGTGAGAAGCGCCTGGCGGTGATGGTGGAAGACCACCCGCTGGAATACGGCGAATTCGAAGGCACCATCCCGGAGGGCAACTACGGAGCCGGGGGCGTTCTGCTGTGGGATCGGGGCACCTACACATGGCTCGGGGACAAGCCCCCGGCCGAGCAGTGGGAGCGCGGCGACCTGAAGTTCCAGCTGCATGGCAAGAAGCTGATGGGCGATTTTGCCCTGGTGCGGATGAAAGGGCGCGGCAAGAAGAATGAGTGGCTGCTCATCAAGAAAAAGGATTTCGCCGCCCGTTCAGGATGGGACGCCGAGGATGACCTGCGCAGCGTGGCCAGCGCGCCGGAAGACTTGGCCAGCATCCCCGGCGCCGTAACGGCGCCGATGCCTCGAAGCGTCACTCCCATGCTGTCCGTGATCGCCGAAACCTTGCCGGAGGGCGCGGAGTGGATCTACGAAGTCAAGTGGGACGGCGTACGCGTTCTGTGCTTCCTTGAGGGCGGAAAGGTGCACCTGGTCTCGCGCACCGGGCGCTCGATGGACGCGCAATATCCGGAGTTGAGGGACCTCAGGCCGTGGGTGCGTGCGGAGTCCGCCATCCTGGACGGTGAGATTGTCGCCCTGGACGAGAACGGCCGGCCGAGCTTCTCGTTGCTGCAGCCGCGCATGATGGCGGGTGCCAGCGCCGCCGCTAAGCTGGCGCGTTCGCAGCCGATCACGCTGTTCGCTTTTGACCTGCTGTACTGCGATGGGGTTGATTTGCGCGCCGCGGCGCTGGTCGAGCGCAAGCGCGTGCTTTCCGGCATTCTGCGGCCCGGTGGCCCCGTTCATTACTCCGAGCATTTTGTGGGACATGGCGCCGAACTCATGCAGGCGGCGCGCGGGACTGGTCTCGAAGGCATCGTCGCCAAGCGCGCCCTCAGCCCTTATCAGCACCGGCGGAGTTCCGATTGGTTCAAGCTCAAGGTGCAGAGCCAGCAGGAATTCGTCATCTGCGGCATGCTCGAAGGCGAGCGCAAGCCCTTTGGCTCGCTCGTGCTGGGCTACTTTGACGAGGGCAGACTGGTGTGGGCGGGCAACGTGGGCTCCGGTTTCGACGGCAAGACGCTGGAGGTTGTCGCTCGCCTGCTCGAACCCCTGGTGGAGAAGCGGAGCCCACTGCACGAGCCTCCAGAAGCGTTGAAAGGAGTCAGCTGGGTCCGGCCGGAGGTCGTGTGCACGGTGAAGTTCGCCTCCTGGACCCCGGAGGGACGTCTGCGCGCACCGGTGTTCCTGGGCATCCGGACGGACGTGCCGCCGGATCAGTGCGTGCGGGAAGAAACTCGGGTCGCTGCGGAGACGATTGCGCCGGCGAAGGCCGCGCTTTTGCCGGCAGGCGGGCCCGAAGAGATCACGCTGCAGGTCGAGGGCCGCCGGCTCAAGTTCACTCACCTGAGCAAGGTCTTTTATCCGCGTGAGGGTTACACCAAGCGCGACGTCAGCAATTACTACGACGCCGTCGCGGAGTTGTTGGTGCCTCATTTGAGTGGCCGCCCGCTCACCCTTAAACGCTATCCGGACGGTATCGAAGGCGAGCATTTCTTCCAGAAGGAGGCGCCGGCCGGTATCCCGGACTGGGTGCGCGTCGAGCCCGTAACTTTCAGCGATGGTAAAGAGCCCACTCGTTTCGTACTTTGCGAAGACCGACCCAGTCTTCTGTGCCTGGCCAATCTGGGCTGCATCGATCAGAACCCGACCATGAGCCGCGTGGGCTCGATTGACCAGCCCGACTTCATTCTGATCGACCTCGATCCCAGTGATTGTGGCTACGACCGCATCGTTGAGGCCGCGCAGGTCATCCGCCGCCGGCTGGGCCAGGTCGGGCTGGAAGGATATCCAAAAACCACGGGCGGCGATGGCATGCACATCTATGTGCCGGTCGAGCCGGGTTACACCTTCGAGCAAACCAGGACCTTCGCAGAGGTGCTGGCGCGCTTGGTGGCGAGCGAAAGGCCCGATCTCTTCACCACGCCGCGAGTGGTCTCCCGCCGTGAAAAGGGCAAGGTGTACTTTGACCATCTGCAGAATGGCGAGGGCAAGACGATTTCCGCTCCCTACGTGTTGCGCGCCTATCGCGGTGCGCCGGTAGCGACGCCTTTGGCGTGGCGGGAAGTGGTGGCGGGTCTTTCCCCGGAACGGTTCCACCTGGGCAATGTGCTGGACCGGTTCCAGCGGCTGGGGGATATCTTCCGGCCAGTGCTGACCGACTTGCAGCGTCTCGAGGAGCCGCTCGAGAAGCTGGCGGAGCTGGTCCACGCCGCCGCAGGGGGACGAGGCAAGACCGCCAAGTAGCGGCCGGGAATCAACGGCCGGTAGGATGAATCTGAGGAGCATGGCATGAGCGACAAGATCGAGAAGAGCGACGCCGAGTGGCGCCAGATCCTTACTCCGGAGCAGTTTGAGGTGACGCGGCGCAAGGGCACCGAGCGTGCCTTCACTGGGGAATACTACGACTGCCATGACGACGGCGTGTACCGGTGCGTTTGCTGCGGCGCGGAATTGTTCACCTCCGATGCCAAGTTCGATTCCGGCACCGGCTGGCCTAGTTTCGTTCGTCCGGCCTCGGAAGGAGCCGTGGACACCGAAGAAGACGACAGTTTTTTCATGCGGCGCACAGAGGTCCTGTGCGGCCGTTGCGACGCCCATCTGGGCCATGTCTTTCCGGACGGCCCCAAGCCCACCGGGATGCGCTATTGCATCAATTCGGCCGCACTGAAGCTGGAGAGAAAAGAGGACGAGGAGTAATCCCGCCGGGGTGATCGACCTGCCTCAACTGGTTCGGATTTGCTATCTCCGCGACAAGGGGTTCGAGATCCTGGGCGGAGGCGAGCAGGTGGTCTACCGTGGGCCGGACGGACGTACCATCAGCAACTGGGAGCTGATTCACACCCCATCCTATGAAGTATTCAAGCGGGGCTTTCGTGATGGCTTCGAAGACCGAAAGAGTGCCGGAAACGTTGATCCCAGAGGAAGGGCAGACTACGAAGCCGGCGTTGTTTGCGGCAGGCGGGAGCGCGAGAAGCAGCGCTGAGCACCCACTATGCTTCGCGCGCCTCGAGGAGCGTACTGTACTCGCCCGTGGTACGGAACCGGATCTCCAGGCGCTTGCCCTTGGGCAACGCGTTGCGCATGTCGCCGGCAAAGGTCATCTGCTCATGGCCGGCGCTGTCGCGTGCCAACGTAACCACGGACTTGTTCGGCTGGCCGATCGGCGCTTCGAAGTAGAGGACGTTCTCCACTCGAGCTCGAACCGTGTGGACTCCCTCCACCGAAGCCGCCATGTGCACAGGCACGGAGGCCGACGTCGAGCGCGCCGTACTCTTCGAGCCATCCTGTTCTTTCTTGCCGGCGAGGCGAGCCGGGAGCAATCCCTTCTGGCGGAGGTCCAGGAGAGCATTGAGGCCAAAGATGCCGGAGATGGCCACCAGAATGAGGCTGGTGAACAAACCGTCTACCGTAAATCTTTCGACCCTGGCCAACAGCACTCCGGCCATGATCAGCGGCAAGATAGCCAGCAGGATTGAAACAATCAGCGTTCCCATTGCCAATCGGTATCTCTCCCTCGTGATTCTAACGCACAGGGAGCTAACGTCGAAACGAGCCGCCATTGTTCAGTGGCTCTTGTGTTTTGTTCGCTGATCGTGATGATGGTTGGAATGACAGAAGTTGAGGAGAATATGGAACGCTACATTCGATGGAGCGACATCAAACCTGAGGTCCTTAATCCTAGGCTGGAGCGCCAGTTCGTCACCGCGCAGAACGTGACACTGGCCCGCTTCTCGCTGCGCAAGGGCCTGGTGATTCCCGAGCACAGCCACATCAATGAGCAGCTCACCAGCGTCCTTCAGGGCGCTCTTAAGCTTATTTTCTCGGGGCGGGAGGTGATTGTGCGTGCCGGCGAGGTGGTCTGCATCCCGCCCCACCAGCCGCACGCGGCGGAGGCGGTGGAGGATACGATCGTCCTCGATGTCTTCAGTCCTCCGCGCGCCGACTGGCTACAGGGTGACGATGCTTACTTGCGGGAAGCGCAGAAATAAGGCAAGACAGGTCAATGCGGCGGTTGCTCGGCCCCACGCGTTGCTGTAAGTTCTAGCCGATGGCTCGCAGTGCCCCTCGGGTGACCTTCGTTACGATTCTTGCCGCCCTCGTCATGTGCCCCTTGGCAGGTGCGCAAAGCGCCGCAGCACTCGCGGCCCAGGGGCGACGGGCGCTCGAAGGGGGTAACGTTACAGCAGCCGTAGCGAAACTCGAAGAAGCACACGGGTTGGCGCCGGCTGACCGCGAGATTACCCGCTCGCTGCTGCTTGCCTACCTGCAGGGCAGGCGCCCCGACCGGGGTGCGGTGCTGGGCGTTGAAGCGGTCGAACGCTGGCCACAGGATCCCGGCCTTCGCCACCTGCTGGGGCTGGCGCTATTCCAGAGTGGCAGGAATCAGCCGGCTCTCGAACAGTTGACACACGCAGCGCGTCTCGCACCACGTAGCGCTGACATTCATCACGACCTCGCGCTCGTGTATCTGGCGGAACGGCAGTATGCGCCCGCCGCCGAGCAACTGGAGAAAGTCATCGCGCTGAGCCCGCGCTCGGCGATGGATCACGTTCTGTTGGGGCGGGCCTATCTCAATTCCAACCGCACCCTCGATGCCATCCGCGTGTTCCACAAGGCGCTCGCGCTCGATCCGCGGCTGCCACTGGGGCATTACCATCTCGGCTTCGCCTACGGTGCCCTGGGCCGGAACCGGGAGGCTATCGCTGAATACCGGAAGGAGCTGGCGGCGCGACAGGACAATCCCGAAGTTTTCTATCAGTTGGGGCATACGCTGCTCGAATCGGGCGAATGGAACGAAGCCGTGCAGCATCTGGAGCGAGCGGTTGCGCTCGATCCCTCCAACCAGGCTGCGCACTACGATCTGGGCAAAGCTCTGCTGCTCCTGGGCGAGACAGAGAAAGCGATTGTGGCGCTGCGCCGGGCGCTCGAACTCGACCCCAACGACGCCAGCGCGCACTTCCAGTTGGCGCGCGCGCTGGAGAAGTCCGGCCGCACAGAAGAAGCGCAACAGCACCTCGCACGCTTCCAGGAGCTCAAGGCGCAGCAAGAGCAGACCGGCGGAATGGCTACGGGACGGGTTCGCGAATGATGCGTGGCTCCCGCTGCCCAGGCCTCGCAGCCGTCCTGTTGCTGCTCCTTAGCCTGCCTTTGTTCGGACAAGGGACTCGCACAACCAGACCACGGCCTCGAGTTCCCGTGGCGCCTGCACTCTTCGAAGATGTAACCGCCAAGGCCGGAATTCAGTTTCACCTCACCTGCGGCAGCCCGCAAAAGCTCTACATCATGGAGACCCTGTGCGGCGGTGTCGCTCTTTTCGACTACGACCGCGACGGCGCAGTGGACATCTTCCTGGTCAACGGCTCTACGCTCGAGGGGCTGCGCAGCGGCAAGCATCCGGGCAGCAAGCTGTATCGCAACAACGGCGATGGTGCGTTCACGGACGTAACCGAGGCTGCGGGTTTGGCAGCGGCAGGCTGGGGACACGGCGCTGCTGTCGGCGACTTCGATAATGATGGCTGGCCGGACCTGTACGTGACCTACTTCACCGGGGGACGGTTGTTCCGCAACACGGGCAAAGGCGCTTTCGTGGATGTCACCGCCGCCGCGGGCGTAAGCAATGAAGGCCGCTGGGGCACCAGCGCAGCATTCGGCGATTATGACAACGACGGATTTCTCGACCTCTATGTTGCGAACTACGTCGATCTCGATCTTGACCACCTGCCGGCTTTCGGGAGCGGTCCCTTCTGCCAGTATCGCGGCATCCCGGTCTCTTGCGGCCCGCGTGGATTGAAGGGTTCGCGCGACCGCCTCTATCGCAATAGCGGCGACGGCACCTTCACCGACGTCACCGAGAAGCTGGGTATCGACCCGCAGGCCTATTACGGCCTTGGAGTCATCTGGGGGGACGTCAACGGTGACGGCTGTCAGGACGTTTACATCGCCAATGACTCGTCACCCAGCCTGCTGTATTTGGGCGACTGCAAGGGTGGACTGAAAGAAGACGGAATCACCGCCGGCGTGGCCTACAGCGAGGACGGCCGGGAGCAGGCCGGGATGGGTGTCGATCTCGGCGATTACGACAATGACGGCCGTCCCGACCTCGCCAAGACCAACTTCTCCGACGACAGCAACAACCTTTACCGCAACAACGGCAACGGCAATTTCACGGACATGGCTGGGCGCGCAGGCTTCGGGCCGGTCAGCGTCCCCCTGCTCGGTTTTGGAGTGCGCTTCTTCGACTTCGACAACGACGGCTGGAAGGATATCTTCGTGGCCAATGGCCACGTCAATCCGCAGGTGGACCAGCACACCTTCGGCGTGACCTATGCCCAGCGCAGCCTGTTGTTCCACAACCTGGGCAACGGCCGTATGGAGGAAGTGGGCGAGCGCGTCGGCCGAGCGCTTGCCGTCAACCGAGTCAGCCGAGGGCTCGCTGTCGCCGACTTCGACAACGACGGCCACCTCGATCTCCTGCTCACCAACCTGGACGACTCGCCCACGGTCCTCCACAACGTGGCCCCCGCTGCCGGCAATTGGCTGAGAATCCGGACCGTGGGCGCCAGGTCCAATCGCGATGGCTACGGCGCGCGAGTCGAGGTGACCGCCGGCTCTCTTAGCCAAAGCGACGAGGTGAGAGCTTCCAGCAGCTATCTTTCCTCAAGTGATCCCAGCCTGCATTTCGGTCTAGGGAAGGCTACTCGTGCCGACCGGATCGTGGTGCGCTGGCCCTCCGGTGCGACGGACACAACAACCGATGTGACTGCCAACCAGGAGATTGTGATCGAGGAGGGGAAAGGAATCCTACGTGCTCTCGTCCGGCCGTCTGCCACGTTGAGGGGGCAATCCGCACCGGCCAGCCCGCGTCCAGTCCCAAAGTTGTAGCCAGCCTTCCGCGTCCCACGAAACAGTTACGCACTTGAGCATCGGACCCGGCCAAGGTGTATCCGGCGGCGGTGTTCTTGAACAAGCGACCTCAGAGTCGAAAGGGGAACGGTATGAAGCGAGATTATGTTGGTTTTGCTGTCTGTTGTTTTTGCCTGCTTTTGGCGTTAACCTTCACGGCGGCCGCTCAGATCCAGAACGGCCAGTTCACCGGCTTGGTAACGGACCCGACCGGCGCCGCCATCCCCAACGCCACCGTCAAGATCACCAATACCGGCACGGGCCTGAGCACGGCCGTCACCACCAACGAAGCCGGCATCTACAACGCACGCGAACTTCCGCCGGGCCAGTACAACCTGCAGGTAGAGGCCTCGGGCTTCAAGCGTGCCACTGGTTCGGCGTTGACGCTGAATGCCGGGACGATTCAGCGCGCCGACTTCAAGATGCACATAGGCCAAGCCTCTGAGACGGTGGAAGTGACCGACGCCGCGCCGCCGGTCAACACCGTAGACTCCAAGCTGGCTTCGACCGTCAACTCCACGCAAATCCAGAACCTGCCGCTGAACGGCCGCAACGTCTACGATTTGATCCAACTCGCCCCCGGAGCGGTCAACGTGCGCGGCGTGGTGGCTGAGAACGGCGCCAACACGGTCGTCAACGGCCTCCGGGAGAATTTCAACGGCTTCCTGCTTAACGGTGTTTCCAACAAGGGCCTTAGCGGTGGTGCCGTGAACCAGCCGGTGGAGGACACGGTCCAGGAGTTCCAGCTTCTCACCTTGAATATGTCGGCGCAATACGGCAACAGCGCCGCCTCCATCACGAACCTGGTGAGCAAGTCAGGCACCAATAGCTTCCATGGCAGCGCCTGGTGGTTCAACCGCAACGACGTGTTTGACGCCAACTCCTTTTTCCTGAACCAGCAGGGCATCGAAAAGCAACCGCTCCGCTTCAACCAGTTCGGCGGTACCTTCGGCGGCCCTGTTAAGAAGGACAAGCTGTTCTTCTTCTTGTCCTATCAGAATGACCGCTTCCGGGAGTCGGCTCCGCCCACCGTATTGCAAGCCGAGTCGCAGGCGTGGCGTGACGCGGTGATTGCCGCCCTGCCCAATTCCACCGCCGCCCTACTCTATGGCAACTTCGCTCCCACGGTGCTCGGCACTCCGGCCGGCACACTGTCGGACTATGTGGCCAGCGGGGTATCTGGTTCCGGCTTCGGCAGCCTGGCCGATTATCTGTGCCAGGACAACAGCAGCCCGGCCATCGCCGCTTCTATTGCGAACGTGATCGGCGTCACGGCGCAGGACCAGGCTGACCTGACGGCGGCAGGTTGCAGCGTGATTCCGGGTCTACAGGCCGGGACGTTCGACCGTACCCTGCCTTTCCTCGTCAATACTCTGGCCTTCAACGGCTCCCAGGACCAGACCGGCTTCGGCACCGGAACCGGCAATCTGTTCAATGGCTACGAAGCCTCCGCGCGCCTGGATTACAACGTAGGGGTCAACGACCGGTTGTTCACGCAGTTCAACTGGAACCGCATCAACAATTCCTTTGGACCACCCAACGGGAATAACAGCGCGGGACGCGGACCAGCGTTCCTCAATCCCTCCCGCCAGATCACGCCCAACTTCCAGTTCAACTACATCCACACGTTCAGTCCTACGGTACTCAACGAATTCCGTGCTGGTTACAGCTCCCTGGTGCAGACGGTCAAGACCGCGCTGCCGGGCGTGCCGGACCTGCGCTTCGACGACGGCCTGATGGGTTTCGGGTCCTACAACGGCTACCCACAGTTCTTTAAGGAGCACGTGTACACGTACTCCGACATGGTTTCTCTCAACCACGGCAACCACAACATCAAGATCGGCGGAGAAGTAAGGCGCAACATCGAAAACAGTGAATTCAACGTGGCCCGCCCGTCGTACTACTTCTTTGACGCCTTGTTCTTTGCCGCCGACTCTCCCTACAGCGAGACGGCAGGCGTGGATCCGGGAATCATCTCGGGACAGCCAGCACAACTGGCATCGAACAACCGTCACTGGCGGAACGTCGAACTGGGCTTCTACTTCCAGGATGACTGGAAGGTTACGCGCAATCTGACGCTCAACCTCGGCCTCCGCTACGACCTCTACAGTCGGCACAACGAGCTCGATGGCCTGGTCACAACTTTTCTGAAGGGGCCGGGTCGAGCGGAGATTGACGACATCACCACCGGCGCAGGGCAGGTTCGTGACGCCAACGCTCCGGCGGGCGGTGCGGGCTGCAGTGACCCTGTGACCCAGATTCCCCTGGCTCAGCTAGCGGGTGTTTGCGGGCCGGGCGGATTTACTGCTGCCGAAACCCTGGGAGGCGCCGATCACAACAACTTCGGTCCACGCGTGGGCTTCGCCTGGGACATCTTCGGGAACGGCCGCACCTCGCTGCGCGGCGGTTACGGGATCTCCTACGAAGGCACGCTCTACAACCCGCTCTCTAACTCGCGCTGGAATCTGCCGTTCTACTCCTTCAACGCTGCAGTCAACTTCCTGGCTGGCGGAACCGATACCGTGGTCTTTGGACCGCAGAATCCGGGCGAACCGCCAAGCTTTGACGGTCCGGCCACCAATCCGGGCCAGGGCGTGGGTGCGCAGGCCGTGGGCAACCTCAGCGGCTGGGTTGTTACCAATCCCAACGCGGCGTTCCTCACCGGCATCGTCTATCCGGAGGGCATCCGCGACCCCTACGTCCACAACTGGTTCTTTGGCATTCAGCATGAACTGGTGAACAAGCTGGTGCTGGAAGTCAACTACGTGGGTACGGCGGGACACAAACTGTTCCGCGCAGAAAACGCGAACCGTATACCCGGTGGGCGCCTGCCACAGGGCACCTGCGTCCAGGACACCTTCGGGCGCACCCTTTGCAGCCAGGTAGGCGCTTTGAACCCTCTGGGACGTTTGAATCCCAACTACGGCACATTGCGCGTGTGGAAGAATGTCGTGAACTCCAGCTACAACGCGCTTCAGGTCGGCCTGCGGAAGCAGATGAGCAAGGGCCTGATGTTCAACGTTGCCTACACTTGGAGCCATTCCATCGACGGTGGCTCCACTTGGCATAGCGGCGCCACCACGTCCAACCAGCAGGCGGGCGGCGAGGGCTTTACCTCGGACCAGACCCTTCCCGGCCTGGATCGGGGCAATTCGATTTTCGACATCCGCCACCGTTTCGTGGCCAACTACGTTTACGAGCTCCCGTTCTTTAAGGGGCACGGCGGAGCGCTGGAAGCGGTATTCGGCGGCTGGCAGTGGAACGGCATCGTCAGTTACCAAAAGGGAGCCCACTGGAGCCCGTTCGACCGCCGCAACCGCGCCCTCTCCGGAGATTGCTCGCAGGCAGGAATCCTCGCCAGCCTCTGTTCGAACGATGCCGGTGACTTTAACCTGGACGGCGAGCGTAACGATCGTCCGGACGCCGTCGCCAACAACTTCAACCCTTCGCACTCCCAGTGGGCGAACGGGTGGGGACCGCAGTTCCAGATCGGCGGCGGCTTCTTCAGCACGCCTTGTTTGGGCTGCGTCGGGAATCTGGGACGCAATACTTTTGTTGGCCCGGATTTCTTCGGCGTGGACATGTCGGTCTTCAAGAACATCCGTATCTCGGAGCGGGTTGGCTTGCAGTTCCGGGCCGAGACGTTCAACCTCTTCAACCGCGCCAACTTCCAACTCCCCGGTGCCAGCGGCGCCACCAACCTCAGGGTCAATGCCGGTAACTTCGGACAGGCGGGCGGGACCTTCAACCCGCGCAACATGCAGTTTGGTCTGAAGTTGAACTTTTAGGCCCGACCCGCACGATTCAACCCAAGCCCGGTTCTGACACGGACCGGGCTTGGTCCCCTCAGGATCCGCTCCCATCCAGGCCTGTCTGCCCCCCCAAGAGCGTCGCGTCTATCCCTGCCATCTCCGTTTCAGAAGGTCAGTAAGCAACCCGGCGCGAAGCCTCCCGGTGCCGTCCCGCTAAGAGAGCGTTTTGGACCTACAAATCAGCTACTTAGCCCACTAGGTAGGTAAGGAATATGAAAATTGGTACCACCCTGGCCCTTACTTTCCTTTATCCGTATTCTCAATCTGAGTGTGTCCTGCTAACCCCTTTGTTTTCAATAAGAAGATTTAGGCACGTCACATGCATGTGTGACGGTAGAATTTCAAGGCTTGTTGTGTCCATTTTGGGGTACAAGACCAACCATGATGTTAAGGAACCGACCCTGGATTCACCTCCGGGAGGGGGTAAGAATGCACAATCGAGTTCGATTTAGCCTTGCTTTGGTGGCTGTGGTGCTGTGTGCGATGACCGCCATGGCCCAGGTCCAGAACGGGCAGATCACCGGCACGGTGACCGACCCCACAGGGGCAGCCCTACCGAACGCGAAGGTGACGGCGACCAACGTCGGCACCGACCTCAAGACCAGCGCACAGACCAGCAACACGGGAGGTTTCCTCATCCGTGAGTTGCAGATCGGGACCTACAAAGTGACGGTCGAGGCCTCCGGTTTCAAGACCTCCAGCAAGTCCGGTGTGGAAGTCAACGCCGGCGTGACCTACCGTTTGGACTTCAAGTTGGAAGTCGGCGGCGCTTCTGAAGTGGTGGAAGTAACCGAGGAAGCTGCCCCGGTCAACACCGTGGACTCCAAACTGGCCAACACAGTGGGTTCCACGCAGATTCAGAACCTGCCGTTGAACGGCCGCAACGTGTTCTCGCTGCTCCAGCTTGCGCCCGGAGCGGTGAACGTGGATAGCGTGCTCACGGAAAACGGTGAGGACGCGGTGGTCAACGGCACTCGCCTGAACTTCAACGGGTTCCTCATCAACGGCGTGTCTAACAAGGGCCTGAGCGGTGGCGCCATCAACCGTCCCATCGAGGACACGGTGGCTGAATTCCAACTCCTGACCCTCAACAACTCCGCCCAGTACGGAAACAGCGCCGGCTCCGTCACCAACTTGGTGACCAAGAGCGGCACCAACAGCTTCCACGGCAGCGGCTGGTGGTTCGTGCGCAATGACGTGTTCGACGCCAAGCCGTTCTTCGCCAGTGAGGCGGGCGACCCGGCGGCTCCCTGCAACCAGGGCGGCGACGCGCCCGAGCACTTGAAATGCCCATTGCGTTTCAACCAGTTCGGCGGCACTTTTGGCGGACCCATCTTCAAGGACAAGCTGTTCTTCTTCCTGTCCTATCAGGGGAACCGCTTCCGGACCTTCAGCAACCCGGTACCCACGGTCATTGAGAGTCCGGAGTTCCGTGCTGCCGTCATCTCGACCTTCGGTCCGGGCACGGCGGGTGGCGGCGCGAATGGTTCCGTTTCGTCCTTGCTGTACGCCGATTTCATTCCCTTCGCTCAGGGCAACCCCATCGGTAGCTTCAATGACCTCGTCGGCGATGGGTATTTCGGCCTCTGTCCGGACTTCACCGGCAACGCCGCCACCAGCGCAAACATCGCTAACCTGATTGGCGTGACCGCGGGGGACCAGGCGCAGCTGATGGCCGACGGCTGTACGACGATTCCGGCCATTCAGGCTCCTCTGGGAAGCTTCAACCGCGATGCTAACGCCCTTAACGCAGGTCTTAACATCGCGCCCAGCCGGCTGCAAGCCAACCTGCGGGATGGCAATGAGTACTCGGCCCGCATCGACTGGAACGTGGGGCAGAACGACCGCATCTTTGCCCAGTTCGCCTATGGACAGCAGAACGACACCCTGGGCGGCACCACGGGCGGCCGTGGGTTCATCAACCCCACCCGCTTTACCTTCCCCAACGGACAGTTCAACTACATCCACACCTTCAGCCCCACCATCCTGAATGAGTTCCGCTTCGGATACGCGGGCAGCTACTCCAGGTACGTCGCCGGCATTCCGGGCGTGCCTTCCATTTACCTAACGGATGGCACCATGGGCTTCGGCTCCTACAACGGCTACCCGCAGTTCTTCAAGGAGCACATCTACAGCTACGCGGACATGGTTTCCATCACCAAGGGGAACCACAGCCTGAAGATGGGGGCGGATATCCGCCGTAACATCGAAAACAGCGAATTCAACGTGGGCCGGCCGTCGTATTACTTCATCGACCCGTTGCACTTCGCCGTGGATGCGCCGTACGGTCTGGTAGCCGGCGTGGATCCTGGAATCGTATCCGGCGCGCCCTCGCACTTGGCCAGCAATATCCGGCACTTCCGCAACTGGGAATACGGCTTCTACTTTCAGGATGACTGGAAAGTCACGCGCAACCTGACCCTGAACCTGGGGATCCGCTACGACCTGTACGCGCGCCATAACGAGCAGAACGACCTGGAAACCACGTTCCTCTTGGGGCCAGGCAACAACCTGGTGGATGACGTTACCACTCACGCCGGCCAGATCTTCTCGGCGAACATCCCTGCGGGCGATCCGGGCTGCGACGATCCGGTCACGCAGATCCCGTTTGCGCAGTTGGCGGGTGTCTGCGGTCCGGGCGGCTTCTCCCCGGCCGATTCGCTGGGTGCGGGCGACCACAACAACTGGGGTCCGCGCGTGGGCTTCGCCTGGGATGTGTTCGGTGACGGCAAGACGTCCTTGCGCGGAGGTTACGGTGTTTCCTACGAGGGCACGCTGTACAACCCGCTCTCGAACTCGCGCTGGAACCTGCCGTACTATTCGTTCAACCTCGCATTCACGAATGACACAGGGGGCGGACCCGAAGCTCCGTACGGTCCGCAGTCCGGCGGCGGCACCTGCCCGGCCTGCGCGGTGGCTCCTTCCTATATCGGCGACGCGGATCCTAATAACTTCCAGGGCAATGCGGGCGACGCGACCGCGGTGGGCAACATCCAGGCCTGGAATCCGGCGAATGCCAACCTGGGCTTCCTCACCGGTATCGTCCTGCCGGAAGGCATCCGCGATCCCTACGTGATGAACTGGTTCTTCGGCATCCAACGGGAGTTGGCTCCCAAGTGGGTGCTCGAACTGAACTACGTCGGCACGAAGGGAACCAAGCTGTTTCGCGCGGAGCAGATCAACCGCGTTCCGGGAAGCATTATGGCCCCGGGTGCGACGGTGGTCGACATCTTCGGGCGGACACTCACCGGTACGGGTAGCCGGCTCAACCCCAACTACGGACGTCTGCGCAACTGGCGGAACTCGGTGAGTTCAAGCTACAACGCACTGCAGGCCTCCCTGCGCAAGCAGATGTCCAAGGGCTTGACCTTCACCTTCAACTACACCTGGAGCCACGCGCTGGATGGTGGCTCTACCTGGCACAGCGGCGCCACCAGCGCCAACGGTGCCGCCGCCGGCGAAGGCTATACGACCGACATGACGCTGCCGGATCTGGATCGCAGCAACTCGATCTTCGACATCCGGCATCGCATCGTCTTCCACTACGTCTGGGAGATGCCCTTCTTCAAGGGCCGGGGCGGATTCGCGGAGGCGGTATTCGGCGGCTGGCAGCTTAACGGCATCATGAGCTTCCAGACCGGAGCTCACTGGAGCCCGTTCTGCAGCAGCCGTGGAGCGTGTGACTTCAACCAGGACGCGGAAGCCAACGAACGGCCCAATTCCACCTTCTCGTCGTTCGATGCCGCTACCCACTCGATGTGGGCCAACGGTTTCGGCGCCGCCCAGTGGCAATATCCCGGAGGCACCGTGTTTTCTGCTCCGCCTCTTGGGAGCCCCGGTAATCTGGGCCGGAACCAGTTCGTGGGCCCGAACCTGTGGGTTTGGGACCCCTCGGTGTTCAAGAACTTCAAGATCACCGAGCGGGTGGGTCTCCAGTTCCGGACGGAGTTCTTCAACGCCTTCAACCGGACGAACTTCCAGCTTCCCGGCGCCCAGGGTGCGGGTAATAACGAAATCCGCAGGGCGGCGTTTGGAAAGTCTGGGGGCACGTTCAACGCGCGCAACCTGCAGTTCGGCTTGAAGCTGACCTTCTAGTTGAGCGTTGTTAAACTCGGGGGCGTGGCCGGTTGCGGTCACGCCCCCATTCCTCTTTTCGCAGAGGACGCGCGATGCGTGCACCGCTGAGGCTGTGGGCTGCCATCGTATTTGCCCTCGCACTCTTTTGCACTCCACGCGCCTCCACGCAGCAGGATCAGACGGGTAGCATCCTGGGCGAGCTTCGCATGGCTCGAGGCGACCTGCCTCCACAGCGAATCAAGGTAACTCTCAGTACTCGCGGCATCACGGTCGACACCATCTACACTGATGATAGCGGGCGCTTTTTTTTCTCAAATCTTCCCGCTAACCCCTACATCCTCGTGATCGATGAAGAGGGGTTCCGGCGGATTGAAGAGCGAGTCATAGTGAATCCTTCCATACGCGTCAACAATTCAGTCTTCCTCACGCTGCAGCCGTTGGTGACTCGCGAGAAGCCGGGAGTCGCAGTGGTCGAGGGCGCGAACCCCAACGTTATCAACGTAGCCGAGTTCCTAAATCGCTACCCCAAGGACGTGCAAAAGGAGTACGAGCGTGGCGTACGCGCCGAGCAGCGTGGGAAGACAGATGAGGCCATCGAGCGCTACGAAAAAGTCGTGCGAATGGCTCCGGACTTCTACTTCGCCCGCAACAATCTGGGCTCCCTTCTCACCGGCAGGGGCGAGTTTTCCGACGCAGAGGATCAGTTCGAGGAAGTCATCCGTTTGAACCAGACCGATGCCGCCGGCTACCTGAACCTGGGCAACGTGTTCCTGCTTACAGGGCGGCTGTCTGAGGCGCTGCCCATGGTGGAGGAAGGCCTTCGGAAGCAACCCAATCACCCCCTCGGGCACTTCCTGCTCGGCTCGGTGTATTCCCGCATGGGCCGGCTGCTGGATGCGGAGCGTGAATTGCGCGAGTCCCTGCGCCTGGATCCCCTCCAGTCCCGGCCGCATCTCGAGATGGTCAACGTCTACCTTAGCCAGAAGCGCAACGCCGACGCCATCAATGAGTTAAAGGTTTTCCTGGAAGTGTTCCCGGAGGACGCACTCGCGCCCCAGGCAAGGCAAGTGCTGGCGCGGCTGGAGGGAGCCGCGACGAACGCACCGGCTCAGTAAGACGACCCCTTAGCGCGGCACATACTGACAGAACTTCGGCTCCAGGCGGCAGGCTTCCTCATACTCCGCCCGAGCTGCCTGCGGCTGCTTGAGCCTTTCCAGCGCGGCTGCCAGGTTCAGATGGGCTTCAGCAAAATCCGGCTTTTCACGGAGGGCGGTTCGATAGACTTCGACGGCCTTCCGGGTCTGTCCGGTTTGGCCGTAGGCAATGCCCAGGAAATTCAGCAAGCGGTAATCGTTCAATCCGAGGCGGTAAGCTTCTGCCAGGTGCTCAGCCGCATCCGCGAAGCGTTGCTGACGGATGCGCAGGATGCCCAGGTCGCGGCGCGCCAACGCGAAGTGCGGCTGGATATCAATGACTTTCTGAAACGACGCTGCGGCTGCGTCGGGATTGTTCTTCAACTGCATCCAGCCGCGCTGGTACAGGGCCCGAGTGTTGTTCGGATTAAGCTTCAGCGCCTTGTCGAGCCACTGCATGCCTTCTTCCGTCTGATCGAGCGCATGCAGGGCTCGCGCCACCGCCGTCATCGCCTGGTCGAAGTTGGGATTCAGTTCCAGGCAACGCTTGAGCTCCTTGGCGGCGGTTACCCAGTCCTCCTGCTGCAAGGCTGCCTCGCCCAGCATGAACGGGATGACGTACATGTTGGGTTCCTTCTCCCTCACTTGTTCCAGGAGCACGCGGCTCTTTTCGTAATCCTTCAATTGCGCCAGATCAATGGCACGCAGGATGGTGTTGAACTCCCACACCCGATCCTTGGGGTCCGCGAGGCCGGCGGCAAGCTGTTCCGCCGTCACTGAAGTACGAAAGCCGACGTAACCGAGCGCGCTCAGCTTCTCGATGGTCTCCGCGTCCAGCCCCCCGGCTCCCGGCTGCTGGGTCGGGGCAGGGAAGCGGCGCTGCAATCCTGCGAGCTTCTCCTTCAGAACGGCGGCCACGGCGGGCTGGCTCTCGACAAGGTTGTCTTTCTCCCCCGGATCTACCACGACGTCGTACAGCTCCGGTTTAGGCGCCTCGATATAGTGGTACCGTTCGGTCTGCAGGCTGTGCAGCGGACTCCATCCGAAGGAGCTGAAGGTGTAGAAGGTTTCGCTATATGATTCTGCCTGTTCTTCGGAAGCCGCTTCGAGCAGGCTCTGCGCCTGGAACTGCTTCTGGATCTCATCGCCTATGCCCAGCACACCCAAGATGGTAGGCGCGACCGCCAGGATCTCTACTGGCCGCTCGACCCGCCGCTCACGCACGGTCACGCGCGCGGGCGGCTTGACAAGGAGCGGTACGTGCACAGTGGAGTTGTAGATGAAGAAGCCGTGCTCGTTCTCTCCATGCTCACCCAGAGATTCACCATGGTCGGCCACCAGGATCACGAGTGTGTTGTCATACAGGCGGCGTTTCTTCAGCCACTCGATCACGCGTGCCAACTGCGAATCGGCGAACGCCACTTCGCCGTCGTAGAGACGACCGGTGTATTGAGTACGAAACGGCTCCGGGGGATCGTAGGGGCTATGGGGGTCGTACAGATGGAGCCAGAGGAAAAAGGGCCGGGCCGAAACCTTGGTCAGCCATTCGAGGGCGCGGTCGGTGCTGAGGTTACCCTTGCGCTCCACCAGCGCCAGGTCGTGAGTCAGGAAGCTGGTGCCGGCGAACATGTCAAAGTAGAAATCGAAGCCGCGCGACAGTCCCCAGCTCCGGTCCAGCACGAACGAACTGACGATAGCTCCGGTGGTGTAGCCATTCTGTTTCAGACTCTGGGCCAGGGTGCGGAACTGCGGTGCCAGCGGTTGCCCCGTGAAGTCCTGCACCCCATTGGAAAAAGGATACATGCCGGTCAGGATGCCGGCGTGGGAAGGGAGCGTGAGAGGAACCTGCGCGATAGCCCGCTCGAAGAGGATGCCGTCCTTGGCCAAGGCGTCCATGCCGGGCGTGGAGACGTTGGTGGCGCCGTAGGCGCCGATGCGGTCGGCGCGCAGCGTATCAATGGTGATGAGCAACACGTTAGGCCGGAGAGTATGAACGGGCCGCTTTCGAGTCGTCTGTGCCACCGACGGCAGGCATACCGCGGCCACCGCCAGAAGCGCTGTCACGGTTCTGCGTCGGTAGCTCACGCCTATTCCGCCGATCCGCCGGACCGGGCTTTCCGCAGCTCCTCCTGTGCCTGCTGGTGTAAGCCCTTCATTTCCAGTGCCTTAGCGATAGAGACACGGACGGCTGAATTGTTGGGCATGAGGCGCAAAGCGGTACGCAGTGACACCAGCGCCTCATCCGGTTTGCCTTGGTAGAGCAGCACTTCTCCAATCGCCCGATGGGCTGGTCCGAAGCTCGGCAGGATCCTAATGGACTGGCGAAAGGCCTCAAGGCTCTCGGGAACCCGCTGCATCCGCAGCAGCAATGCACCCAGGTCGAAGGCGGCTGTGAAATTGCTGGGATCGAGTTCGAGCGTGCGCCGCAGCAGGCGCGCCGCCTCCTCTCGTTCACCCAGCCGTGCCTTGGCCAGGCCGAGGTTGAATACGGCCAGCGTGTAATCGGGACTGGCCTTCAGAACCAGCTCGAACTCGATCGCGGCGCTGGCCCAGTCTTGCTTCCGGTAATAATTCAGCCCCAGCAGGTAGTGGGTCGGGACCGATGTCGGCTCGATCGCCACGGCCTTCTTCAGGTTCTCGATGGACTCGTCATAGCGCCCGCGCTGGCTCAGGTTGAGCGCCTCGGATACCAGTTCATACATCTCGATCCGATCCTTCGGGTCTGGCAGTTCGCGATTGCTGATGGTGGGGTTGCCGCCGCCAGAGAACGCCGCGTAGCCCAGCGCTTGCAGGCGCTCGGCCATGGCTGGATCCAATCCCGTCTTTTCCGCCATTTCTTTTCCTGCTGAGTAGTTCACAATCAGGTCTGCCAGCTTCTTCTGCAGTTCGCTGGCCACGGCGGGCTTCTGCTCAATCAGGTTGGTGCGTTCGCTGGGATCCGCGGCCACGTCATAGAGCTCCGGCTTGGGAGCATCGATGAAGTGGTAGTTCTCCACCTGAATACCGCGCAATTCACTCCAGTTGAAATGCAGGCGCGGCAAGAAGGACTCGCCATACAGGTCACTGACGCGTTCCGTCTGCTGGCCTCGGAGAAGAGGCAGCAAGCTCCGTCCTTGGACTTCTGGAGGCACGGGTAGTTTCAACAGTTCGAGCGTAGTAGGCAAGACATCTACCAGGTTCACCGGTTCCGCAACCCGCTTCACCGTTGCAGCCTCACGAGCAGCGGGCTTGACGATGAGAGGCACGCGCATCGTGGTGTTGTAGATGAAAAACCCATGGGTCTTTTCTCCGTGTTCGCCCAGCCCTTCTCCGTGATCGCCGGCCAGCACGATGAGCGTCCGCCCATAGAGCCCCTGCTGCTTTAGGTAGGAGATGATCCGCCCGACCTGAGCGTCGGCAAATGCGATCTCCCCATCATAGGGTGAATCCGCATACTGCTGGTCGTAAGGCGCCGGCGGATTATAGGGATGATGGGGGTCGTACAAGTGCATCCACAGCAGGAAACGACGGTGCGCATTCTTGCGCAGCCAGGCCAGGGCCTCGTCTGCCACGACGTTGCCCGGGCGCTCCATGGCGTCGAGGTTGGTTTCCAGCATGCGGTTGAAATCAAAACGGTCGTAATAGAAATCGAAGCCGGAATTCAGACCAAAGCGCGAATCCAGCACCGCCGCCCCTACCACGGCGCCGGTAGCATACCCGCGCCGCCGGAGCACTCCCGCGAGGGTCGGCTGTTCCGGATTCAGCCGGTTGCCGCTGAAGTCATGCAGCCCGGTGCGCATGGGATAGGTGCCAGTAAACAACGAACCGTGCGAGGGCAGCGTGATGGGGACGGGAGTGTAGGCCTTCTCAAACAGCACTCCGTCGGCGGCCAGGGCGTCAATGTTCGTGGTGCGGAGTCGTTCGTAGCCGTAGCAGCTCAGATGGTCGGGACGCAAAGTGTCGATGGTAATGAGGATGACATTGGGCGGGGCGATACGGGCGGCACCGCGCCCGGTTTGAGCTCCGGCCGGCGCGGCAATCGCCGTGAGGAGCAAGAACAAAGAGGCTTGGGCGCGAAATTGCAGGATTCTGGGGATAAGGACGGACATCAGGGTCAAGAAAAGCGCGAACCCAACCTCGGGAGGTCAGCCGCACTGGACAACGCTCACATTATACCGCGTGATGGCCCCGCCATCGGCCGGTTTCTGCTGGTCCTTGCACTGTGCTAGGCTGACCTGCGATGCGTTTGGAGAGATATTTTCTTGTCTTCCTGCTGATGCTGGCGTCCGCTCCGCGCACCCTGGCGCAGCGACAACCGGACGTCTACCTGATCACCTTGGACACCGTGCGGGCCGACCACGTCGGCTGCTACGGTTACGAAAAGGGTCAAACTCCAACCCTCGATCGGCTGTGTCGCGACGGCATCCGTTTCTCTCGTACTTTCACTCCCAGCCCGATCACCAACACCTCCCATGCCAGCATTCTCACTGGACTCCTGCCAAGCGCGCACGGCGTCACCGATTTCGGAGTGCCCCTGGCCGGTGCGCACGCCACCTGGGCGCAACTGCTGAAGCAGCACGGCTACCATACCGCGGCGTTCATTGGAGCGGTGATTCTCGACAGCAGCAGTCTGGCGCCGGGTCTGGACCGCGGCTTCGACTCTTACGACAACTTCCCGAACCTCCCCAAGTCCACGCCCCGCTGGGGCAGGGTGGAGCGGCGAGGGATGGAGGTGGTGGAGAGAGCCATCCAGTGGATGGAGCGAAACCGGGGTGGGCCGCGCTTTGTGTGGGTGCATCTCTATGATCCGCACGATCCCTACGAAGCGCCAGCCCCATTCGCAGAGACATTTCGCGACCACCCGTACGACGGCGAGATTGCCTACGCCGACGCCGCATTGGGCAAGCTGCTGGCTTATCTGGACCGCCAGCAGCGCTACCGCTCCTCGCTCATCGTCGTGGTCGGGGACCACGGCGAAGGCCTGGGCGAGCACAAGGAAGAGACCCACGGCATCTTCCTCTATGACTCCACCCTGCATGTGCCCCTGATGGTGAAGCTCCCAGGTGGAGCCGGTGCTGGCAGCAGCAATGCGACCCAGGTGCGCACGATCGACATCCTGCCGACCGTGCTCGCCCAATTGAAAATGAACGTACCCGAAGAGCTTCAGGGCCGCTCGCTCACGCCGCTTCTGAGCGGGGAAGCGCTGCCGGAAGCCCCGGCTATTGGGGAGACTGATTACCCGCTGCGTTTTGGGTGGGCGCCGCTGCGATCGGTTCGGCGCGAGAATTCCAAGTTCATCGAGGCGCCGCGGCCGGAGTTCTACGATCTGGCGACGGACCCCGGCGAAACCCGCAACGTTTACGAGCCTTGGAGTCCAAAGGTGCAAGCGGCGCGCGCCGTGCTCGCGGATATCCGATCGAACACGGAAGCCGCGAGGAGCGCCGGGCAGGTTCCGCAGGAGACCCTGGAACACCTGAAGGCGCTGGGATATCTTGGTACCGATCCCGGGCAGACCAACGTGCCCGAACCCTCGTTGCTTCCGGACCCCAAGGACAAGATTGAGCTCCAAAATCTGCTGCATCGCGCCCTGATGGCCGATGAAGGCGGACAACCCGGCATCGCCCGCGCTGCCCTGGAAGAGGCGATCGCGATGGACGCGACGTCCGCGGTGGCCTTCCTGCAGCTAGGCCAGATCGAGCTGGCGCAAGGCGACTACGCCAGGGCTGCCGGGCACCTGGCGCGCGCTCGCACGCTGCGTCCCAACGATGCCGCGGCCGCCTGGTATCAAGGCCAGGCATTGGAGAAGCTAAACGACTTGGCGGGGGCCCGCGATGCTCTGAACGAGTCCCTACGCCTCACTCCCGGCCAGTACGAGGCACGCCTGCTTCTGGGTCGTGTCTACGCGCGTCTGGGAGACGCCAACGCTGCCCGCGACCAACTCGAGGCCGCAGTGCTGCTGCGGCCGAAAGCGGCTACGGCACGAGTCGAACTGGCCCGCATATTGCTGGGTGAGAAGCGATACGCGGACGCCACCCGTCAGTTGGAGCGTGCTGCGCAAACCGAGCCGAGCGCAGAGCTCTACCGTCTGCTGGCCCAGTCCTATCGCGGTTTGGGCCGAACGGAGGAAGCGCAACGCGCCGAAGCCCAAGCCGCATTGCTGCTCAAAAAGGATCAGGCGCCCTGAGCGGGGCGCCTGAGTTCCAGTCCGACCCGGTTTAGTGGGCGTGCTCCGTCTTGGCTGGAGCTTCCGCTACCTTGGTGCCGTCCGCAAACAGTTCCGTCAACACGCGACCCTTCATTTGCTTGGGCTGCGGGATGCCGTAGAGGTGCAATATGGTGGGCGCCACATCGAACGCGCTCACCGGCAGACCCGACAACTGGACACCCTTCTTGATGCCCGGTCCCATGGCAATGAAAGCGCCCGGAACCTCGTCGCCATCGGTGAAATCATGCTTGGCAATAACGCTGTCCATGGGATGGTCCATATGCTCTCCATGGTCGGCGTAGCGCAGCGGCTTGATTCCGTGGTCGGAGACCAGGAACACGTAGGTGTTTTCATCTACGTGCTTCAGGATCATGCCCAGCACTTTGTCAAAGGCACGGTACTGGTTGGGGAACGCGTCCACGCGTGCCCGGTGGACCTTCTCGTTGTAGCCCACGTTGTGCGGCTGGATGGGATAGAGCCAATGACCCACGCGGTCCTCGCACGACTGCACCAGGAAGGTGAAGTCCTTGGGGTACTTGGTCAAGAGGTAATCAAAAACCTTGGTTTGCTGGGCGCGGATGGTATCCACTCTCGCCAACCATTGGTTGACGCCTTCTGCTTCGTTTCCGGCAAGAGCTTCCAGCTTGGGGATGCGGGAGCAGTCGATGTAGAAGTCGCCTACGTTGGCCAGCAGCTCGTCCTTCAGCGCAGCCGGGTAAACGGCATCGCCGCCTTCGACTTCAGTCAACTTGGGAGCGCACAGGACGCCGTCTTCGCAGTCCTTGCCGCGGGTGAGCATGCCGCTGACCATGTAGCCGTCTACAGGCATTACGGGGAAAGTGCCTGGCACATTGGCCATGCCTACCGAAACCCCGTTCTTGGAGAGAATGGACCAGATGGGCTCCTCCTTCAGCATGTGGGTGTTGGCCGTCTGGCCATTCACCACAAAACCTGTGATTCCGTTCTCGGACGGAGGAGCGCTGGTAAAGAAAGTGGTGTACACCTTGGGACAGTTGGGTGAAGAAATGGTCTTCAAGTATCCCGACGTCCCGTTGTTGACCAAGCGGGCAAGGTTGGGCAGCTCGCCTCGCACCAGTAACGGACGCAGGAAGTCCCACTCTGCTCCGTTGACCCCGATCACCAGGACCTTCGGGTTCTTCTTAGAGGCCTTCTGCTCGGCTCGGGCTGCCACCGAGACTCCGACCACAAATAGCGCCAGCAGCGCCAAGCCCATGAATCTTAACCGGTTCGACATGAAAAAACCCCCACAGATATATGGTCAAAACTCGCTAAATTATACTCTTCGGCGAGATGGTTTTGGGCCGCACTGTCCCAGGAATTGTGGTGTCTGCCAGCGGAACCAGCCGGTGCCAGGGGGGGCGACGGAACTTCCGGGCTTCCTGTACACTCAATACCTAGCATGAGTCAGTTTCGTGTTCGTCCTGTTGCTGTCCTTCTGACCTGGATACTGGTTTCGATTCCGGCGACCGGCGGCGCGTCCAAGCCCGCTGCACCGGATGCGTCCTCGGCCCTGCTGCTGGAGACGCTCGAACAAGAGCTCAGCCGTGCCATGCAGGAGCTTTCCAAAGCGAAACCCGCTCCTTACTACATCAGCTACGCGGCCTCTGAGCATCGCGTGGAGGTGGTCTCTGGCAGCCAGGGAGATCTGTTCGATCCCATCTCCCGGCAGGTGCGCTCGGTGGACGTGACCGTGCGCGTCGGCAACCACCAGCTCGACAACACGCATAATCATCGCCGCCCCAGCGGCTTGGGTTCGACGCTGCTGCCCATTGAGGATGACCGGGCGGCGATAGCGCGCGCTCTATGGCTGACCACCGACCGCCAGTACAAGGTGGCCTCGCGCGCACTGCTGGAAGTACAGACGGAGCACAAGGTGAAGGCGGAGGAGGAAGACTCTTCGCCGGACTTCAGCAGCCAGAAGCCCCAAGTGTTTATCGGAAGGCCGGGTACGGCGTCGCGGGTGGATCGCGAGGTCTGGCGGGAGCGGGTGAAGCGCCTCTCCGGGCTGTTCCGGGAGTATCCGGAAATCTACGGCTCTTACGTCACTCTCGTGACAGACACTTCCACCCGCTACTTTGTTTCCAGCGAGGGGTCACGCGTTCTGACTTCGGAGGCGCTCACCCGTCTGATCGCCTATGCGGAGACGCGGACCGATGATGGCATGGAGCTATTCCGCGCCGAGACGTTTGATGCCTCCTCGCCTGACGGTTTGCCCGACGAGGCCATGGTGGCCGCAAAGATCCACAAGCTGGCCGAGGACCTGCGCGCGCTGCGTAAGGCGCCGCTGGTGGAACCCTACGCCGGGCCGGCGCTGCTCTCCGGACGGGCGGCCGCTGTGTTCTTCCACGAAGTGCTCGGGCACCGTCTGGAGGGCCAGCGGCAGCGTGGCGACGAGGAAGGCCAGACCTTCGCGAAGAAAGTGAACCAGAAGATTCTGCCAGACTTCCTGAGCGTGGTGGACGACCCCACGCTGCAGACCCTGGACGGAGTCGAGCTCAACGGCTACTACCAATATGACGACGAGGGCGTGCCTGGGCAGCGGGCGGAAGTGGTGAAGGACGGTGTGCTGCGAGGCTTCCTCATGTCGCGCATGCCGGTACAGGGCTTCGCCGAGTCCAACGGCCACGGCCGGGCCCAGGAAGGGCTGATGCCGGTCGGGCGTCAGGCCAACCTCATTGTCAGTTCCACTCACACCGTGCCCGACGCCCACCTGCGCCAGAAGCTGATTGACGAGGTGAAGCGCCAGAACAAGCCCTATGGCCTGTACTTCGAGGACATCGCCGGCGGTTTCACGTTGACGACGCGTTTCTTGCCGCAGGCGTTCCAGATCCTCCCCATCATGGTGTGGCGCGTGTATCCCGATGGGCGCCCGGACGAGCTGGTGCGCGGCGTGGACATCGTAGGCACGCCCCTGGTGGCGCTGAACCGGCTGATCATCACCGGCGACACCACCCAGGTCTTCAATGGCATTTGTGGAGCGGAGAGCGGCAACGTTCCGGTATCGGCCGCGGCTCCGGCCATCCTGTTCTCTGAGATCGAGGTGCAGAAGAAGGCGGTTTCGCGCAACCGGCCTCCCATCCTGCCGCCGCCCGCGTTCGACAGCGGCGCCCGGCCTCTGGAGGTCTTGCGATGAAGCGTGGCGGCTGGCTTCTGGCTGGGGCGGTCGTGGTGCTGGCAGCGATTTCCGCGCCCGCCCAGCAGCCCACTCCGAGCACCAGCGATTATCCCGTGCTGCGCGCCATGAGCGCCGAGCTGGAGCGCTCGCGGTCGCGGCTGCAACTAGAACAGCTCGATCGGCCTTACTACATCGAGTACTCGGTGACCGATGCGCAGGAACACTCGGTGGATGCCGCGTTTGGCGCCCTCCTGCAGGAGAACCGCCAACGCAGCCGCTTGATCCGGGCCGTGGTGCGGGTGGGCGATTACAAGAACGACAGCTATTTCGGCCCCGGCCAGGGACAGGTGGCTTTCGCCACCCTGGGCGACGATGAACTGGCCCTGCGCTATCAGCTCTGGCTGGCCACGGACGCCGCTTACAAGAACGCCCTGGCGGCCCGCTCGGCGAAGCAGGCCATGCTCCAAGGTTTGGTGGTCGAGCACGCGGTGGACGACTTCTCACGCGAAGCGAGCACGATCTCCATCGGCCCCCTGGTTGCGGGAGAGAAGGACCCGGACGGCCGTCGCGACCTGGCGCGTGATATCTCGGCCCTGTTCCGCGACGATCCCAAGATCGACGCGGCCAATGTCCATTTCGAATATCGCGGCGTCAACCGCTACTTTGTGAATACCGAAGGCACAGTGGGCCGCAGCGGCGGGGAGAATTACACCCTGTACTTCACCGCATCCAGCCAGGCGCCGGACGGCATGCGGCTGGGCCTGAGCCGCGACTGGGTCATGGCCCGCGGGGAGGAGCTTCCGTCCGCCGAAGTGGTGGGCGAAGCGGCGCGCAAACTCATCGCCGACCTCGCTGCACTGCGCCAGGCGCCCGTGGTGGAGGATACGTACCGCGGTCCGGTTCTGTTCGCCGCCGACGCCGCCAAAATGATCTTCTGGAACATGGTCGGCCCGGCCATCACCGGGGACCAGCCGGCGCCCAGCGATTCCGCCCGCACGACCGGTCCCTGGGCCTCGTACTACAAGAGCCGCGTGCTGCCGGATTTCCTGAGCGTGGTGGACGATCCCACCATCGCCAGCTTCAACGGCCGCACCCTGGTGGGGAGCTATGAGCTGGACGACGAAGGGGTCACGGCCATGCCCGTCACAGTAGTCGACAAGGGCATGCTGACCAACTACCTGCTTGGGCGTCGGCCCATCCGTGATTTTCCCCGGTCCAACGGTCACGGACGCGCGGCGCCGGGTGGTGCGCCCGTGGCCAGCTTTGCCAACTTGTTTGTGCGCGCCAATCCGGGATACTCCTTCGAGGAGATGAAGCAGAAGCTCATCGAAATGTGCAAGCAACAGGGCAAGCCGTACGGCATCTTGGTGTACAGCGCCGCATCCGGTAACAATGTAGTGCCGGAGCTGATGTACCGCGTATGGACCGACGATGGGCGCATGGAGCTGGTCCGCGGCGGCACCTTCGCCGAGCTGGACATGCGAACCTTGCGCAACGAGATCGTGGCCGCTGGCGACGATCTGCAAGCCGACAACAGCAACGAGGCCATCCCCAAGGCGGTGATCAATCCTTCGGTGCTGTTCGAAGAGCTGGAAGTGCAGCGCAACACGCGCCTGCAAGAGACGCTGCCGTCCTACCCGCCGCCGGCCATGCGAACCGCCGGCGCC